>NZ_JACDWU010000151.1:0-1365 GCF_016464045.1 Pseudoalteromonas sp. bablab_jr011
TAACCGGCCCATTAAGCGTGTTAAGCCAATATCTTCACCTTCCACAAGGTCATCAGTACTTATTGTGCCATGAGGTAATCCACCTTCGTGGGGCATTTTTGTGAAAAACTCAAACATGATGAGTATTAACGGCAGCAAAGCTGGATATAAGTTCATGCTTTGCTGCCAACATCCATTAACCATGCTGGAATGTAGCCATTTTCAACAGTGAGCTTGTAGCCTTTTACGTCTTTAGCGATGATGGCTAAGGCTGTTAAAGCTAATGGGATGGCACCTTCGTTTTCATCTTCGTGATCTTCGTTGTTGTAATATTCCCTATGAGCCAGCAAGGCTTTTTCCATTGCTTGATTATATTCTTGCTCGCCGTTATCAGTGAATATGGCGGTGATCACCGGGATAAGTGGCCACTTCAAACGGCTTGCATAGAGGTATGCTTCATCTTCGACATAATCATCCGGGTTACAGGTTAGGTATGCTTGCTCAATTAAGTTAGCTAAATCAGCGCTAGGGTTAAATAACCCTTTAAGTAAATCGGCTAATGCATAATCAAAGGGTTTAAGTTGATTACCATAGTTAGATGTTTTAAACACATCGTTATCGATAGTCGTTAAGTAAGCGATTGCATCATGGTTACGGGCAATAATACTGCTGTACAAAGCAAGTAACCACACAGGGTGCTCGGCATGTTCAGGGTCGCGTTTACCAGTCACTTCTATATATTCATCATCGTAAAAAAAAGGGAAAGGTTGGCCGTCATGGGCATTGCTTTGAAATATGCCATGGCCTAATTGCGAAGCACGAATAACATAGAGCCAAGCATGATAGCTATTGGGATTTTGAATCGCTTCCATGGGGAATGAGTCAATGATATTACGGGTAAACTGTGTATAGAGTCCTAAGCTAGGATTTTTTTGAATACGGGGTATATTTTTATCTTCGTGCTTTTTATAGCGCTCTACCATATGGTCATAATTAACTTGTGAAAAGCTGTAATGGCTCTCAATCATTTTATTAGTTCCTTAAAATCCTATGTCAAAAATCGATACATCAATTACATCAACAAGCCCAGCATCATTGGCTTTTTGATACATGATGAGTATTAACGGCAGCAAAGCAGGGTATAAATTCATGCTTTGCTGCCAACATCCATGTTGTTAAAGAGCGGTTACTGTCGTTTATTAATTTGGGTCTGTTGGTGGTGCACGCATCAATGAAACCAGTTCAACTGTCCCTTGTAGGTAAGGTTACAGTGATGTACCTGAAAATCACTTTGCTCTGGCGAGGCTGCAGTTATTTTTTCAGTAGGTTTAAGTATTGTTTGAACCGCTTGCTCAGTCGCCTTATCGCAGCCAGATAAAGTAATAA
>NZ_JACDWU010000152.1:0-316 GCF_016464045.1 Pseudoalteromonas sp. bablab_jr011
AAGGCGTGTAACCTAATACATCATAGTAGTTTTGCATACGATCTACATAGCGAGTTTGCCAATGAGCATCAAAATCACCTAAAGCCCAATCTAATGCAAATGTCCCTTTGTATTCTGGATAACCAGCATCACCATACTGAACACCTACTTGCTCTTCACCATCAAACTCGTTTGCCATAACGTATGACACATCTAGTGAAGTACGGAAGCTACCGTATTCTGTATCAAACTTATATGCAGTATAGAAGTCGATACCTTCAACGTTATATGTACCAGAGTTTTGTAAGAAGTTACGTAAGTCAGTTACGTTACCATT
>NZ_JACDWU010000153.1:0-609 GCF_016464045.1 Pseudoalteromonas sp. bablab_jr011
AATAACGAAAAAAGCCACTCATTGAGTGGCTTTTAAATTCGTTAATTAAGCAGATTAGAACTTAATTGTAGCACGTACATAAACAAAGCGATCCATGTTAACGTCATACTCTGTTACAGAGAAGTTGTTAGTAGAGATTGCTAAATCGTTGTTTAAGTATTCAGGAGAAGGCTCTTTTGCAAATAAGTTCTCAATACCTAACGTAAACTTAGTATTATAAGTATCTAAAGAGTATCCAACTGAAACATCGTGTACAGTATATGATCCAATTTCAGCCGCCATACCAGGATAAGAAGGCGTGTAACCTAATACATCATAGTAGTTTTGCATACGATCTACATAGCGAGTTTGCCAATGAGCATCAAAATCACCTAAAGCCCAATCTAATGCAAATGTCCCTTTGTATTCTGGATAACCAGCATCACCATATTGAACACCTACTTGGTCTTCGCCATCAAACTCGTTTGTCATAACGTATGACACATCTAGTGAAGTACGGAAGCTACCGTATTCTGTATCAAACTTATATGCAGTATAGAAGTCGATACCTTCAACGTTATATGTACCAGAGTTTTGTAAGAAGTTACGTAAGTCAGTTACGTTACCATT
>NZ_JACDWU010000154.1:0-6916 GCF_016464045.1 Pseudoalteromonas sp. bablab_jr011
AAGCAGTACATTGAAAATCAAAACACACCGCCAAGTGAAAGAGCCGTAAAAACTTCACGCGCTTTAAGTCAGAAAAAAGACTAGTTACCTCTTGCTTGACTCGCCCTTGAAAGGGTGAGATTGCGCAAGCCTAATGTTCAAGGACTATGAAAATAAATTTAATTCGGGCCTGCTATCTGTAGTCATAGCAACTGGTGTAAGTAATATGAGTTATGCTGAGGAAGTTCCGCGCAGTCAACAAGTAATTACCTCCCTTCCTGTACTCACTAGTCAGAATGCTCCAGCTCCTGCCGAAATCAAAAACATCCGCATGGAGTCTGAATTAATGGCTCGAGCATCAGCTCCGCCGCTATCTTCAATGTGGGTATATGCTGTTGGTTCAACTGATTGTGGGTGGGAGTCCACTGTTGGTATGACAACAACTGCATGTGATCATGGGGGAGAGCAGCTGCGTACTGCTGTTTTAGAAATTGGTTATGGTTATAATCATATTGCTTGGATGAACGGTGGGTTACTTCCGAGTTCCACAATGTACTCAAGTACGCCTGTTTGTGTGACTGGTAGTAACTACACATGGCCTTGTACCGCTGGGCAAACTGTCGTGGGTTTCCTCAATGAATACAATGTCGATGGTCATCAAAACGGATTATTCAAATACCAAAATACTTCGACTAATTCGCCATGGAATACTATGTCAGTCCAGATCAGTATTCTTTGATTTATTAATGATGTAGGCCAGACATTCTGGCCTTTTTATATTTCTAAATACGAATGTTAACACCAGTACTTTTGTCTTGCATGATAGACATAGCTGATTCTAACATCTTCAAAGTAGTCTCGTCATTGCGTGACAGTGCGCCTTGGATGCCATCACGCGTTTTTTGAATGAAGTTATATCGTGTTTCATCACTGTGTGCACCTGCCAGTTCGCCTCCATTTACGGGTATTTTCATAGTCATAGCCATGAAAGGCCTGCCGTCATCGAGAGACATTTCTCCATTGCGGATTTGAGTGTTGGCCCAGTCCCGCATTTCTTGCCGGGTCATACTAGTGAAATCCGCCTGTTTTGTGCTGCTGTCAGTCTTATCATTGTCTGTTTGTGCTGCTGTTAATGCAGCCGAAAATGACGTTGAGGCCTCTGTTGAAGGCTTGGTACGCTGGTTCCCATTAAAATAATGTACGTTTGCATCAACTCGCATAGGTTCTTTTCCTTAGTATGATCGTATGAGTGATATTAACTGCAAAACCTGCGCCATAATTATACACTTATAGTCTTTTGAAAACGCCTTTAAAAAGTTTATTTAAATTAAGTTGTTGAAGGTAATTCATCGTAAAGTGAAAAGCTTAATACAGAGGTGTTGGACGGCAAAGGCTTTCCGGTAACTGGAATATTTACTAATAGGCTTGGCTCATAGGCCTTAAATTATTCAGGATAAAGCCTAATAAAAGAAGGTTTTGAAATAAGCAATATTAAAGTGAAATATTGGGATCGAGATTGATACAAAGATGAGGGATATAGAAATCAATATCCATTTCAATTTTTTGATTTCTTTTAAGTGATTTGCATTTTTAAGCGATTCATTTAGCCGCTGAATATTTAGTTCAACTTCGTGTACAGTCTCCTGAGAGACGAGCGCTAAATCTTTAATACTATCAACAGAGCTTTTTAAGTTTTTCTCTGTTGCTAGTATATGAGTATCAACGCTCTTAATTTCCAGTGATTTCTTCACATATTCAGATAAAGAAATACCTTCCTTTTGCGCCTCACTACTTAAAGACTCTTTTAATTTATCGTCAATTCGGATGCTTAGAATAGCCATTCTAAAATACCTCTGATGTATACGGGTGTAAACAAAGCGTATACGCCTATTTTTAAAGGCGCAACAGGTTATTTTAGATGAAAACTGTGTATGACAAAATGAGATAATAGGCACGCTGTCGAATGTATACAAATGAATCGCCCCGAGTTCATCGGAGACCAGTTTGTTTAAGTCAGGCCACTTTACCTGACTCGTTTAAATTATCATAGTAGTCTGTTTCATATTGAGCTGGTGAAATATACCCAATTGAAGATAATAAGCGTTGATTATTAAACCAATTGACCCACTCTAACGTTGCGTATTCAACAGCATCAACATTCTTCCACGGGCCATTTCTGCGAATAATCTCTGTTTTAAATAATCCATTTATTGTTTCAGCCAATGCATTGTCATAAGAGTCACCCACACTGCCTACAGACGCTTGAATTCCAGCTTCAGCAAGTCGCTCAGTGTATCGTATAGACAAATATTGGCTGCCTCTGTCGCTGTGGTGAATTAACCCTTCGGGGTTGCCACGATGCCAAATAGCTTGCTCTAACGCATCAAGAATAAGCTCTGTGTGCATTGTCGTTGATACACGCCAACCTACAATGTATCGTGAAAAAACATCTATCACGAAAGCGACATAAACAAACCCACTCCATGTGGCAAGTAGAGTAAGAGGCGGGGCGTAGTCGTGCTATCTCCCAACCTCTCCTCTCCGAACCGGACGTGCACCTTTCAGCGCATCCGGCTCTCCACTTAATTGTGGCTAACAGCCATTGCAACATCTTGATATCTTGAGGTGACAGTATTTCTGACCTCGTCCTCGTTCCGGCAATACGGGTTCGATTCTGGTAATCGCCATCTAAAAGGTCGTTTAGGGCTACTCACTAATCGAAATAGTGATTGACCGCATAAGTTGCCTTTGTTGCTCCTACCGAAATAGACCCATGTTTTCGCTTTGCCGGGTTCTGGTCGTCTGATCAACTTCATCATTAGCTTCTTGATGCTGGTTTTAAACTTAGCTGCGAACCAGTAAGCCAGTTTCCAGAATACCGCTCTGTCTATCTTACTATAAACCTTAGCCGTGAAATCGGTATGACGGTAAAACTGTGACCAGCCTTTAAGTTTCTGGTTAAGTTTTTCTATCTTATCGATTGGACTACAGCTATAGTCACCAGATAGTTCTTTGTTGAGCGAACAAGTAAACGCTCTCGCTTTATCTTTCGGGATAGTGCTGACCACACGCATGTTGCCTTTTGGGCCTCGTTTGCGGATCACTCTATGTCCCAAGAAGACAAAGCCGTCATTGACATGAGTAACTTGGGTCTTCTCCATGTTCAACGTAAGCTTGAGTTTGCTTTCCAGAAAGTCTCGGCATTGCTCTCGGATCACCTGCGCCTGTTGTTTGGTGCCTTTGACGATAACAACAAAGTCATCGGCATAACGACAGTATGCGACGCCAGGCTTCCATTGTCGCTCCTCCTCAAGGGCAGGCTTGCGACCGATCTTGATACTGTGGTTCCAGTACCAGCGATCTTTACGTGCCTTTTTGCTAAGGTAGCATTGGTTCAGGTACTGATCGAACTCATTAAGCATGATGTTTGACAGCAGTGGTGAGATCACGCCACCTTGCGGTACGCCTTGGTTAGTGGCACAGAACAGGTTCTTTTCAACATGACCGGCCTTGATAAAGAGCCAGAGCAGCTGATTGAACCGTTTACAGGCAATCCGTTTACGGACGCACTTCATCAATAATCGATGATGAACTGTATCAAAATAGCTCGACATATCGCCTTCAATCACCCAGCGTCCTTTCTCCTGACTGGAATCAGTCAACTGAAGTTTTACTGTCCGGAACGCGTGATGCACACTGCGTTCAGGTCTGAAGCCATAGGATAACGAGTGAAAGTCATTTTCCCAGATTGGCTCCATAGCCATTAGCATGGCGCGTTGCACTATGCGATCTTTCAGGGTAGGAATACCTAAAGGGCGTTGTTTGCCGTTTGTTTTGGGAATATAAATTCGCCTTGCCGGAAGTGGTTGATAAGAGCCATCTCTCAGTGCTTGGCTGAGTATGGCGAGCTCTTCATCTAACCCTTCTTTTAGATGGAATTTAGTGTTCCCGTCTACGCCCGGTGTTTTCGCTCCTCTGGCTGCAAGGGTGATTTCGGCTGCGTGTTTCAGCCATCGAGGATGACTAATTAAGCGCAGTAGTCGATTGACTCGTCGCGATTTATCCGCTTGAGTCCATGTTGCCAATTTACGTTGCATTTCACTGATTATCAAAGGTCTTCACCTCGTTAAGGTCAGCTAATTTGCCGACGTAAATCAATTAAGCTGCGCCCCTTCGCCATGTAATGGGCTTTCCCCATCCCGGACTACTACGAGCGCTCCGCCAGCCTATTTGTCATCGGGGTCATGCTCCCTTAGCATGCAAATAGACCTTCCCCGGTTTACCGGCCTGAACTCAAACATATTGGGGGGGATGCCGATCGCAGTCTTTAACCTTATCGTGCTGTAAGGTGATGACGCTTAAACGCAGACTTGTGATTTGGCGTTTATCCACTGGCAAGCACTTACATTTTGCTGACCAGTTCGGTTATTGCGCAGCTACTTATTGCACAATATCAGCGTCATACCGCCTGTTAACTCGTGTAGACGGTGGCGACGTTTCAGCCCACAGATGCGGATTAATCGGTTCATGTTCTTCATCCGTCCAATACTTAGTCTAGAGAAGCATCTTGGCTTAACGAATTCGCCTCACTTCCCGTTGTCAGCGAGTTACATTACCTTACCAGCATACGGTAAGTCACTGCCGCTCAGACTCATACTTCTGCACAACCAGAAGTAGCCATAACTTATTGGCTCCTGCCAATATTGTCATGGATTACAGACAGGTTCGTGGTTCAATTTAAACATCCTTGTTAGCCCTGAACTCCGGGCACACCATAGGTGATGTCAGCTACCCAAAGTTGATTTGGCTGCTCAGCAGTAAATTGACGATTAACTAAATCAAGTGGCTTATCTTGTTGCTCGTCAGGTATCGTTGTCTTATGTGCTTTACCCCGACGAACACCTTGAATTCCCATAACTCGCATCAATCGTTCGACTGTACAGCGGGCGACTTGATGGTCGTCAAGCTGTAGCTGCTTCCATATTTTTCTTGCACCATAAACTGACATATTATCCTCCCACACTTCGCGAATGAGTATTATCAGCTCAGCATCACGCTTTTTGCGGTTAGACAGTCGCTCAGGCTCTCTTTGTATCTGTTTATGAGAATAATACGTTGATGGTGCAATCGGCAATTCCTTGCAAATTGACTCGACACCGTAATGCTCTCTGCAAGCATCAATAAAATCCACTATTACTTCTGTTTGCGGTCGAGCTCCGCTTGGGCGAAAAAAGCGGCAGCTTGCCTCAGGATATCATTCGTTCGCTTGAGCTCTTTATTCTCGCGCTCTAAGACGGCAAGGCGTTCTTCAGTTGATTGCGTATTAGAAGAGGGTTTAGACGGTTGAGCTTGAGATTTCTTGACCCATGCTCTAAGTGTTTCTGGGGTACATCCCAGTTTATCTGAAATCGATACTAGCGCAGCCCAAAGAGAAGGGTATTCATGCTGTTGTGTGGTAACAAGCCTAATTGCACGTTCACGAAATTCTGATGTATAGCGATTTGATTTTTTCATAGTTCCAGTTTCTCAAGTTATTGAGTCTCTGGCAAACACGGGGCGATTCAAATTTGAGGTTCTTTGATTTTATAGTCTGATATTGTCACTAGGTTAGATAATTTGCTTTGGATATCAGCAAAGAATTTATGTTCAAACACCTTTTCTTTGAGTCTTTTTTTCAATGATGATTGTTTTGTTTCGATGCCATTAAACAGAAATACTTCGTCATAAATCCTAATAGTATTCTCGTTAGCAATTAACTCTGGGCCTTCAGTTAACTCAAAAGTAGCCGTTGCATTGAGGGTGCTTAGCTCTTGCTTTAAGTTTAGCTCTTTAAGTTTTGCCCTTACATTTGGCAATAATTTATTGCCGCTTATAACATTCGTGTTGAGGTTTACTTTTGCTTGTTCCACAGCTTTTTTTTGAAGTAGATGCTCGATTACTTGTGCGTCGTACTCAGTGGTGTTACTTAGCGTTAAATTGACACTAACTTTTTCTGCACCATAAGCACTCCCGAGTGCATGGAATACAATCGATAGAAAAACCCCATTTGCTAGCGCTTTCAATGAATTCATTAAAACAATCTCCAATAGCTAAAACTATATTAATCATTTCATGAATTTCATTTCGCGCAGATGTTAAAAACAAAACTAAATATCAATTTTTTACAATAGGTTATGAAAAAATCTCATTGTATTTTTTATATTCTTACAAACCTGCATTCAATAATTTATACTTTTAACTTTGAAGGAGGATTTATGAAATTTGTATTTTTACTAGTCATTTTAGTATTGAGCCATAGTGCTCATGCAGCTGATACTGTGAGAGTTATCAAGTTTAAAACTATCGGCCTCACAGTAAATGAATACAACATTGTAGATTTGATACATAAAGAAGCAGCTGAAAAGCTCGGCGCTTATTTCATTATTAGCAATTCACAAGCAGGTGTATCAAGCTATAGCGAGAAGGCCCGCATTTTACGTCCGATATCGGTAAGTATTGTTGACTATAAAATCGAAGATAGTGAAATAATAGCGACCATACGCTATGAACATGCAGCTTTAGAGGTTGTAACGGAGAACTATAAGTTATACATGAGGAACAAGAAAGATATCGGAGAATTGGAAAACGATAAGATAATTGAATTTTGCCAAAAATTCTCATCAAACTCTTTAGAAATCGAGAACATTCTCTCTAACTCAGAACTTAACGATTCAACAGCCCCTTCAAAGGATGATGAGCTCCTAACACTATCAAAAGAGTCTGACTCTATAAGTCAGTTATTAATAAATGAATGTAATTTATCTAAACTCACCGAGAAAACCCCGTGATCAGAACAAAGTGATGTCGCGGGGATGAATAGGTGTCACCCCTGCTCTTGGATATATTTTCGTATAGTCTCTGCGCTTGCATTCCCTACAGAACACACAAAGTACCCATC
>NZ_JACDWU010000155.1:0-39469 GCF_016464045.1 Pseudoalteromonas sp. bablab_jr011
AATATTACCGCGGTTAACGAGGGCTTGATTATAGTGAGACCAGTTTGTGATTTTGCTCATTGTTGTTGCACGGGCTAGTAGGATATAGATGATCTGATCACAGGCTGGCAAGATAGTTCAAACTTTTAGGAAACAACGCCCGTGATGGCATATTGTTAATTCACTTTTGGAGCTAATAACTAAGACGATAATTATTGCAGATATACAAACGGTTGTTAGCAACGTTAATTGATAAATGAGATACTTTTCAGGTAAATATTCTAAAAGAATCAACAGGGTAAATAGTATAAAAGCGAGTATTAATAACACGCTTTTCTCTGAATTTTTCTTCAGCGTTAGGACTTTCATGCTCTATCCTTGAGATGTTTTTCTTTATATTACGATCCTTGTAATATATGACAACCAGCCTAAAAGAGGGTATTTTGTCCCTTTTTTGATTGTATTGTATTATTTAATATGAAATTCCTTTTTTGAATCAGTATGTAATATAATGCGGTTTAAATTTATTGGGTGAAGAAATTAATGAAAATTTTACCGATTATATGCTGAATAACGCTCGTTATTTTTCTATATAACGCCATTAGCAGGGATTTACATCCCCACTAAAATTTTATCTAAGTTCTTTTTCGATTTTGCCACACTTTGCAGTGGCGTTAATCCCTCAGGGTATTCCTCTTGCTCAAGCACTAACCATTGGGTATTACCATCTGTTTCTAAGGTGTCGATGATTTCTGGCCAATCTATGCTGTTTTCACCAATAATAGGGCTGAGTATGCTGCCATTTTTAGTACGAACTTTTATGTGTGTTGAGAGCGTTCGCTTGGGGTATTTTTTTATGAAATAAAGAGGGTCTTTACCCGCGTAATTAACCCAGCCAATGTCTAGTTGTAATGGCATGCTATTTGGGGTGTTGCTAGCGATGTAATCCCAAAATGTTGCGTTATTAAATGCATTAAACTCTTTATTATGATTGTGAAAACCGATCTTCATATTATAGCGGCTTGCATAATTACTGACTTTAGTCAGCTCTTTAACCAATGATTTAACGCCTTCTGGGTGCCATGCTCGCTCATCCCAAGGGACATACAGTGTTGTTACCCCAAGTGTTTTGTAAAAAAGGAGTGTACTATCAATATTGCTTTCATTGAGTGCATCAAAGCCGACGTGAGCACTACTGGCAAGTAAGCCCAATTCAGTTAGTTTTGCTTTGAGGCCGGCAGGGTTATCACTGTAAGGGCCAAAGTCTGCGGCAAACTCAACGCCATCAAAGCCCATTTCAGAGAGTGATTTTAAAGTATTATGGAAATCTTTTTTAAGGGAGTCCTTAACCGACCATAATTGCACACTGACTGGAATAGTCGCCAATAACTGACTGCTAAATACAAAGCAAATTAAAAATAATAAATAACGAGAGTTAAACATATTTAAATCCTAAAAAAGCAGGGGAGTTAACCCCCTGCATTGCAGTGTGTTATAAAACAACACAAGGGGGGAAGCTAATCGGTATAGGCGTATTCGCTCAAGCCTAGGTCTACTAAAACCTGATCTAAATGCGCTTTTGCCTCGTCAGACGGTCCCGGATAATCGCCTGCAATAGGCACATTTCCTAAGTAGCCAATGTCTTTACAGCCCTCAGGCGTGCAGAAGAAAGCGGCTAACACTAACTCTTTAAAGCGTAAAAATGCTTTACCTATACGTTGAAATTGGGCAGGTGTTTGTTCATTAAAATAAGCAATATCATCTAAAATTGCACGATGCTGTTGCTCACTTAAGGCGGTAAATGGCTTCTTAAAGCGCAGCTTAGATTCGTCGTTTATCCACGCAAGTGAATTTAAAATTTTAATGCGGTCACGTTGTTGTCCTTCATAAGGTGCGCTAACCCATTCATTGATAACCGCCGGTACGTGCAACTCACTTGCCGATGGAATAGTGCCTTCGCGCGGCACAATGTAATCGGATAATAACGCCACTAAGGTTATTTCGTCCGCCGTTAATGTCAATGGCCATGGTGATTGTGGTGGGATTACTAAATTGGGATCTTGCCCATAACCTTTTGCGGTAATAGGTTTAATATCTAAGTCCGGCCAATGCCCCTCAGTTGAGGATGCTGCACCGATTTCAAGTGCTTTTGTACACCCTGCGGTTAGCCCGACCGCTGAGCCTGCGGCTAATAAGCCTAGCCACTTTAAAGAGTCTCGTCGACTCATTCCTGAAACATAGTTATAGGTTTCGTGTTCGTTACGATGATGCATAATTAAAGTACCCCATTATCAATTTGTTGAGCAAGCCAAGTTGAATTACGCATTGCCAGCGTCATGATGGTGAGCGTACAGTTTTTATGTGGGTTTGAGGCAAACACCCCTGCATCCATGACGAACAAGTTATTACAATCCCACGTTTGACCCCATTGATTAGTCACAGAGTCTTTCTTTGAGCTGCCCATGCGTGTGGTACCTACCTCATGGATAATCTCGCCACCTTTTGAAATAGCTTTTTCGGCAGGCGGGAGTTCACCAACCTCTGCGCCCATGTTTTCAAGGATTTGTTTGGCCGTTTTTAAGCCATGCTCAATTTGCTTTAATTCACGATCAGACCACTTAAAGTGGAATTTCGAAACCGGAATACCCCATTTATCTTTAACGTTTTCGTCAATTTCCATGTAAGTATCTTTATTTGGTAACATTTCACCGCGTAGCGCAAATCCTACATAAGAGCCATACGCATCGCGAATTTGTTGTTTTAAGGCGGGGCCGTAGCCTTGTTTATCGCCAGACACACCTGAACCGGGTTGTCTGAAGCCGCCACCAATTTCAAAGTGATAACCACGTGGGAAATCTAACTCATTGTTAGCTTGGGCTTGATGGCCCCACCAAGGAATGAATAAGTGGTTTGCGGTATGACCATCTTCGTTATAACGCGGGCGGCCTTTTAGTGCTGGAATCTGTGCTCCTAGCCATGCACCTGTTGAATCCATTAGGTTACGACCAACCTGACCACTCGAATTAGCAAGACCTTTAGGGTGTGTTTTGTGTTTAGAGTTTAATAAAATACGCGCTGATTCGCAGGCACTGGCCGCAAGAATCACCACATCAGCTTCAAGAGCGTGCTCTGTGACTGTTTTCTTATCAACATAGGTTACACCCGTTACTTTACCTTGATCATTAACAGCCACCGATTTTACCATTGCATCAGTAATCACTTTTAAATTACCCGTTGCTTTTGCCATAGGTAACAGCGATGTTGTTGTTTGGAATGCGGCACCAATTGAGCAACCAGAGCCACATGGTGTTGCATAGAAGCATGCTAAACGGTCGTCTTTTGGACGGGTTAAAACCGCACGATGCATTGGCACAGCTTGAATGCCCAATTTCTTTGCAGAAGCAGCAATTAATAACTCTGGTACGCGGGGTTTTGGTGGTGGCTGCAAAATACCCGGCGATGAATCTGGCATATCTTCATGGCCAGTGTTAGTGCCACACACCCCAACGAGCTCTTCTGTTTTGTCGTACCAAGGTGCTAAGTCGGCATACTCGAAAGGCCAGTCCGCACCGTGACCATCACGGCTTTTACCTTTAAAGTCGTGTTCACTAAAGCGCAGAGAGTAACGACCCCAGTGATTAGTCCTGCCGCCTAACATGCGAGCGCGCCACCAATAAAAGTCGCTGCCTTTTGCACTGGTGTATGGCTCATCGGGTACTTGCCAACCGCCATCGACCGTTGCATCGTAGAAACCAAAGTTTTTATCTTTGTTGCCTGCCCCCATTAATGGAGCCTCGCTATTGCGGCGAAACATTGGGCTTTCGGTTTTTGGGTCATAATGTCGACCTGCTTCTAACAGCAGTACTTTATGACCTAGTTTTGTAAGTGTGTAAGCAGCCATTGCACCACCTGCACCAGAGCCAACAACCAATACCTTATGTTTAAATTCAGACATCTTAAAGCTCCTTAATTTTTATATTTTTAAACCACACTTTATCGCCGTGATCTTGAAGCCCGATATGGCCTTGCTTAGCCGTTGCAAAGTTTTGCCAATTGGCAAACTTACTGCCTTTTACAAGCGTGTTCCATGTTGTACTACCAATAACGATGCTTGTCGTACTAATGCCGTTTTGCCAAACTTGTAGATGGTTGTCTTGCATTTTTATACGCACATGGTTCCAACTATTGGCGGGTTTATGTGCAGCAGCAGGGGCAGCGAATAAATCATAAATTGAGCCAGCTAAATGAGAGTCAATTTTGTTATCTGGGTGCTCTTTGTTATCAATAATTTGAATCTCTGGCGCGTGTGAATAAATCATTTGTCCTGTTTCATCGGCCAGCACAAAAATACCACTGTTGCCCTTGGTTGAAATTTTCCAATCAATGTG
The DNA here is from genome assembly GCF_016464045.1 of Pseudoalteromonas sp. bablab_jr011. Lineage (NCBI taxonomy): Bacteria > Pseudomonadati > Pseudomonadota > Gammaproteobacteria > Alteromonadales > Pseudoalteromonadaceae > Pseudoalteromonas > Pseudoalteromonas sp. bablab_jr011. The sequence continues at coordinate 4,368 of NZ_JACDWU010000155.1, forward strand.
CAGTTCAAAGTTTTGATATTGTTTCTTGGTTAGTAGGTCGCCACCTCCTTTTGTTAAGGTCATGGCGCCATCTTCAATAACCCAAGCTGGATTTAAAGAGTCACTTTTAAAATTACGCCACTGTGACATGTCTTTGCCATCAAACAGTAACTGCCATCCGGCGTTTTTTTCTTGTTGTGTTAGCTGATTATCAGTCGCATTAGCGAGTGCACAGCTACTAACTGTGAGCACTAAAGTCAGTGCTTTGAGAGATTTAAACATGGTGTTCCTCGACGATTTACTTGCTTAAGATGCGCACTTTTCAGCGCGTTTGTTGTTATTAATAACTAAATGCAACCCTATGAATGCCACGATTAAAATAATCGGGAATATCAACAGGTTTTGTAATACAGCCTGTCCGGCTAAAATTTCGATTTGTTCCGCGCTGGCACCTGATGCTTTTGCAGACAAACGGGCACTGTCTATCCAACTTCCTATGACTGGATTCCAAATACTCATTGCGAACATGCCCGCGCCTCCCATTAACGACATACCTAGCGCGCCCGATTTCGGAATGTATTCGGCAACACAACCAAGCATGGTAGGCCAAAAGTAAGTTACACCCATGGCGAATAAAATAGCGGCTAAATAAATCATGGTGCCTTGTGCTTGGCTCATCATAAAGATACCTAAGCTTGCACAAAGTGCAGAGCCAAGTAATACACCTGTAGGGTTAAGCTTGTGGACAATAGGGCCTGCAAAAAAACGACCTACCGCCATGAGCCCTGTTATAAGTGCTAAAATGACCATGGGTGATGCCCCCGATGAACCTAAAATACGTTCAATCCATTGCTGAGTACCAAACTCCGTCGTGGCGGTCAGTGTCATGCACGCTATAAGAAATAAATACAGCGGGGTAAATAAATGACGAATGTTGCTGCTGGTCGAGTGGATACGTGTATCAAAGGTCGGAAATTTTGCTTTAATTAGCATGGCACCATAAATAATGGTCGGAACTAATATTAAAGCGACTTGCCACTGCCAGTTAAGGCCGGCAGCCGACATGAAATTAGACGCTAATGCACCAATTACAATCCCGCCAGGGAACCAAACATGAAAGCGGTTAAGCATAGTGGTGGCGTTTTTAGGGTACATTTCAGCTATTAACGGGTTACAACCTGCTTCAACAGAGCCGTTTGCAAAGCCTATTAGAAAAGTCGATACCAGCAAGCCCCAAAAGCCATCTGCGGTGATGGTTAAGGCAAGGCCAAGTAAGTGACAAATAAATGCCAACGCGACCAGCTTTTTAGCACCAATAGCGTTGTAGATTATACCACCGAGCATGGTCGCAACGGGGAAACCTAAAAACGCCATTGCATTGACCCAACTGAGTTCGGTGTCAGTTAAACCAAAGTCACCACCAAGTTGACCCAAAATACCAGCGCGAATGGCAAAGGTCATCGAGGTCACAATCAGTGCTATACAGCAAAGCCGAAAGACAATGCGATTATAATTATTGTTGTCCATATTGTGTGTCCTGTGTGTTCAATTGTTGTCGGTTTTATAAACCTAAAATTCGATTATTACGCTCAGTGTTTGTTGCGCCACTGGCAAAATCGTCAAAGGCTTTGTCGGTGGGGTTTATTAAATGTGCGTTAATAAACTCAGCGCCTTCTCGTGCCCCATCTTCTGGGTGTTTTAAACAACACTCCCATTCAAGCACTGCCCAGCCATCGAAGCCATATTGGGTTAATTTGCTGAAAATTTGCTTAAAATCGACTTGCCCATCACCTAAAGATCGAAAACGGCCCGGTCGGTCTTGCCAGTTTTGAAAGCCGCCGTATACCCCAGAGCGGCCATTTGCAATAAACTCAGCGTCCTTGACATGAAACGCTTTTATGCGTGAATGATAAATATCGATAAATGCTAAGTAGTCTAATTGTTGCAATACGAAGTGACTCGGATCATATAGAATGTTCACACGAGGGTGATTATTTGTGGCGGCTAAAAAGCGCTCAAATGTTACCCCGTCGTGCAAGTCTTCGCCCGGATGTAATTCATAGCAAACATCAACACCGTGTTCATCAAAACAATCTAAAATTGGTAACCAACGTTTAGCGAGTTCGTTAAAACCTTGTTCAACAAGTCCCTGTGGACGTTGTGGCCACGGGTAAAAGGTATGCCATAAAAAAGACCCCGAGAAAGTCGCATGCGTTGTTAAACCAAGGCGTTTACTCGCTTTTGCGGCAAACATTAGCTGCTCCGTTGCCCATTGTGTGCGTGCCGCTGGGTTGCCTTTTACGTGGTCTGCAGCAAAATTATCAAACATTTCATCGTATGCAGGGTGTACCGCAATCAGCTGACCTTGCAAGTGGGTTGATAGCTCTGAAATTGTAAGGCCTGACTCGGCTGCAATACCAGTGACTTCATCGCAGTATTGCTGGCTTTCGGCGGCTTTTTCTAAATCGAAAATAGCGGGGTTAGAGGTAGGGACTTGAATGGCCTTGTAACCTAAACCACTGGCCCATTTACATAATCCACGAAAGCTATTAAAAGGGGCTTCATTGCCAATAAATTGCGCCAGAAAGATCGCTGGCCCTTTGATTTTTTTCATTATGTATTATCCAATCTGTAAACTGTGCCACTTAGTATCGCGCTCTGACGAGGCTACAACATGCTCAATAAATGCCATACCGCGTACAGCCTCTTTGATACCGGGTACATCAAACTCTTGATTTGTGGCGCTGTCGCCTTGTTTAAATGCGTGAATTTGCTTTGCAAAATTACTGTAAATGTTGGCAAAGGCTTCAAGGTATCCTTCAGGATGACCCGCCGGTGTGCGCAGTGCATTTTGCGTATCAGTGTGAAGTACGCCTACACCCGCTCTTAGCAAGATAGCTGCTTGGTTATGCGCACGCAGCCATAAGCTATTCGGCTCTAGTTGCGACCATTCAAGGCTGGCTTTATCACCATAAATACGCAGGCGTAGGTTGTTTTCGTCACCAATAGCGACTTGGCTTGCGAGTAATACGCCTTTGCTACCGTTGTTAAAACGCAGTAGCACCGTGCCATCATCATCGAGGCTGCGGCCATCAACTACATGGTTCAAATCGGCACACAGTTGGGTTATTTCGAGGCCCGATACATACTCAGCCAAATTTGCTGCATGCACACCAATGTCGCCCATGCAGCAACTTATTCCCGATTTACTCGTATCAAGACGCCAGCTTGCTTGCTTAGAGCTTTCATCTTCACTTTGTGCAAGCCAGCCTTGGGTGTATTCAACAATGACTTTACGAATACAGCCAAGCTCACCCGCTTTAATGCGCTGCTTAGCCTCTTTGACCATCGGGTAGCCGGTGTAGGTGTGTGTTAATCCATACAAAAGCCCCTGTTTGGTAATGATTTCTTGTAATTGCTGTGCTTCGACAAGTGAAAGAGTTGCAGGCTTGTCTGATAAAACATGAAAACCGTGCTCTAGAGCCATTTTTGCCACCGGGAAGTGCAAGTGGTTAGGCGTTACAATTGCCACAAAATCAACGCGCTCTTCAGCAGGTAATTTTGCTTCTTCTGCAAATAGGGTGAGGTAACTGTCGTAGCAACGGCTGCTATCGAGGCCAAGTAATTCGCCAGTTGCTTTACACTTGTTGGTATCCGAGCTGAATGCACCAGCCACAAGCTCTATCATGCCATCTAATCGCGCTGCAATGCGATGAATTGCGCCTATAAAGGCACCTTCGCCACCGCCGATCATAGCCATGCGGATTTTAGCTTTGCTCATCTTAAGCGCTCCTAATCAAAGTAGCGTTTGCTACTGTTAATGTCATGTTATTGATAATAGGTAAGCTTGGGCAATAAGCGATAATAAAAATTCGGTTGACAATACAACAAAATCGGCGTTTAAAATATAATGGCAATGACATTTTTTAGGGGGGTTTTAGTTATGAATATTCAAGAAATAATAAAAAAAGCGGGAGTCAATCAGCTTATTGCTGCATTTGATCTATTGCCCGATATCCTCTTTTGGGTGAAAGATACGGATAGTAGAATATTACATTGTAATCAGCATTTTATTGAACATCAGGGTTATAAAACTCTAGAGCAAATTTTACTAAAAACAGATTTTGACTTTTCGCCTAAACACTTAGCGTTTCAATATGTGAATGACGATAAGCGAGTGATGGAAGGCTTTATCGTGACAGACCGTCTGGAGTTAAATCAAACCCTGCAAGGTGAGCTTGGCTGGTTTTCAACATCTAAGCACGCACTCAAAGATCACGATGGTAATGTGATTGGCACCTATGGTGTGACGCGCCATTTACAAAAAACATCTCAAGCCCTTTCACACGTGCGTGCAATTGAAGAACCTGTTAAGTATATTCGCGAACATTATCATCGCCAAATTAGTATTGATGAACTGGCAGAACTCGCACACTTATCGATTAGCGCTCTAGAAAGGCGATTTAAAAAGCACTTAGCAAAGACTCCAAATCAGTTTATAAACGAAGTGCGTCTCGAAAACGCACGTAAATTATTAATTGAAACACGCATACCAATATCACAAGTAGCGTATCAATGCGGTTTTTCTGAACCAAGCTATTTCAGCAAACAATTTCGGCGTTTGTTTGGTGAAATACCATCACAAATGCGTTCTCAATTAGGCGACTAACATGACTGTTTTGCTTATGAAAATATTTTTTCATTAAAAACCAAACTTCACTATTTTTCGGCAGGGATGTGTATGGCTAAAAAATTTACTAGTCTAGATCAAGGGTAAGAATGATAAAATTTATAAAAGCGACAGTTCTAGACAAGCCTTACTTGCTCACCTTACGCTTAAATACCATGGTTGAGCATTTAGAAAAGCAAGGTTTGTTCTTATCTATTGAGCAACATCAAGCACGCGTAGCAGAGCATTTTGAGCACAGTCATTTAGTCTTTGCAGAGGCACAATGTGTAGGTCTTGCTAAGTTTACTAGAGAACAAGATCACATAAACTTACTGCAGTTACAAATAGAGCCAACAGAGCAAGGGAAGGGGTTAGGAACAAAGGTGTTACATGCGCTAAAAAATGAAGCGAATGTAATTAACTTAACCGTTCTTAAAGCAAATCCCGCATATGGGCTTTATCAACGGGCAGGTTTTAAAACCATAGGCGAGGACGACTACGAGTTTCATATGCAGTGGCAGAAATAAAAAAGGGCGCTGTTATCTATAACATGGCGCCCAATTTTGACTATTTCTTTTCTTCGTCAGGTAAAGTGACGTTAAGCTCAAGGACCGCTAAATCATCTTCGTTTTGGTCAAATTGAACCTGAACTGCATCAGTGCTTACGTTCACGTATTTACGAATAACATCAAGGATGTCTTGTTTTAGCTGTGGTAGGTAATCAGGCGTACCACGCTGTGAACGTTCGTGTGCGACAATGATCTGCAATCGCTCTTTTGCAAGTGACGCACTGCTTTTCTTTTCTGAGCGGAAGTAGTCAAGTAAAGACACATTAACCTCCAAAAATCCGTTTGAACAAGCCTTTTTTCTCTACATCTAAAAAGCGAAAATCAACTGTTTCACCTAGCAGGCGATTAATTGCATCTGTGTACGCTTGGCCCGCATCAGATTCAGAATCTAAGATCACAGGTTGACCAGAGTTCGATGCACTTAATACCGCTTGTGATTCAGGAATAACACCTAATAGTTTAATTGCAAGAATTTCTTGTACATCTTCAACTGATAGCATCTCGCCTTTTTCAACACGCTCTGGGTTGTAACGCGTTAATAGTAAGTGTTCTTTTACGCTTTCAAGGCCTTCTTCAGCACGCTTAGACTTGCTGTGTAAGATACCTAAGATACGGTCTGAATCTCGAACCGACGATACCTCTGGGTTGGTAGTAACAATTGCTTCATCAGCAAAGTACATTGCCATCATGGCACCCGCTTCGATACCCGCAGGTGAATCACAGACAATGTAATCAAAATCTTTTTTCAGCTCGTTTAGAACGCGTTCAACACCTTCACGGGTTAGGGCGTCTTTATCACGGGTTTGTGAAGCAGGTAAGATAAAGAGTTTATCAACACGTTTATCTTTAATTAGAGCCTGATTTAGGTTTGACTCGCCATTAATAACGTTTACAAAGTCATAAACAACACGGCGTTCACAACCCATGATAAGGTCTAGATTACGCAAACCAATATCAAAGTCGATAATAACGGTTTTAAAGCCTTTAAGTGCTAAACCTGTGCCAATTGCAGCACTCGATGTGGTTTTACCAACACCACCTTTACCAGAAGTAACGACAATTACTTTTGCCATGAGATTTATCCTTTAACCAAAGCTGAAATTTCTAATGAATCATTTTTTTGTTGGATTTGTACGGCATTACCCCAGTGTTCACCTTGTAGGGAGTCGCTGATCCAATAACTGCCATTAATAGAAACAAGTTCTGCTTCTAATTTTTGGCAAAATATTTGTGCCTCGTTGTAACCTTTTGCCCCCGCAATTGCACGGCCGCGCAATGTGCCATAAATATGCACATTACCATCGCTTATGACTTCAGCGCCGTGGCTTACAGCCCCAATAACAATAAGGTCGCGGTCTTTTGCATACACTTGCTGCCCTGAGCGCACCGTGCCATGAATGACTTGTGCTGGTAGGTGAACGGTTTTTTCAACGATAGACGTATTTGTTTGTTGTTTAGCGGTTGCTCCCTTAACGTCCTGTGAATAGTTCAAGACCGATAAGCCCGCTGCTTTTGCGTTTTCGTTTTGTTCTTGCGTGCCATTACACACACCGACAGGATTAAACGATAAGCTTGTTAACATAGACTTTAAAAACGAGAAATCAAGCGCTTCATCTTGTACGTCGCTTAAGTTGATTACGATAGGCGCACCGGCAAAAAACTTAGGTGCTTGGGCGATTTTCTCATCTAACTGCTTACTTAAAAGAGAGGTATCTGCTGAAAATAAATGTAAAACAGATAATGTAAAGAGGTTCCCTTTTAATTCAAAAATTTGTTCCGACATACACGCTCAATTGAATTTTCTTGGTTAGTCGTATTTACAGATAAACGCAGGCTGAACAAGGCTTATACAGTAAAAATCTAACCTAATTTTTATAACTTATTATTTGACTCATGTTATAGTGTGCGCCTTCGTTAAGCAAGATATTATAGGGTCATAATGCTAACTGCGGTGTATAAAAGTAAGAAAAAAGCGGATACCTACCTTTTTGTAGAGAAAAGAGAGGATTTTAGTCGAGTCCCAGACGCTTTATTAGCGACATTTGGCCAGCCTCATTATGTAATGATGATCAATCTTGCTAGCCGTAAAAAGTTAGGTGTTGCAGATTTAGAGGCGGTTAAGCAAGCGTTAATTGAGCACGGTTTCTACTTACAACTACCTCCGCCGGAAGAAAACCTGCTGACCGAATTTAAAAAAGACAAGGGAGCTGATAGTGATTAAAAAACTTGCCGTTATTTTATTAAGTGCCTCGTTGAGCACACCTGTACTGGCAGAACAAAAAACACAAGCCGATTTTGATTTATATGTTGCCGCATTAAAAAAAGAAGCGCTTGAAAAAGGTTACGACCAAGCACTGCTTGACCAAGCCTTTGCAACGGCTAAATTCAAAGAAAAAGTAATCTCGGCAGATAAAAATCAGCCAGAAGTAAAAGAAACACTAGAAACCTATCTACCAAAACGTGTGCCGCAATGGAAAATTGATCGCGCGCGTAAATTGTATAAAGAAAACCAAGACGTTCTCGAAAAAGTAGCGAAAGAATATGGCGTTCAAGCACGCTTTATTGTTGCACTTTGGGGCCTTGAAAGTAATTTCGGTAAAATTCAAGGTGGACACAGCGTGATTGCATCACTCGTGACACTTGCATTTGATGGCCGCCGCGAAACCATGTACAAAAATCAACTTTGGGCTGCACTTGATATCTTAAAAGAGGGGCATATTACCCTTGATAAGTTCAAAGGCTCATGGGCAGGTGCAATGGGGCAAACGCAGTTTATGCCAACCTCATTTAATTCTTATGCGGTTGATTACAATGGTGATGGTCGCAAGGATATTTGGACAACCGAAGAAGATGCCTTCGCCTCTATTGCAAATTACCTTAAGCAAGCAGGGTGGAACGATGACTTAACGTGGGGTCGCCAAGTTAAATTACCAGAAGGCTTTGATAACGCAAATATTCTTAAACGTGGCACTAAAACGCGCAGTCAATGGCTTGAATATTGGAAAGAGTCAGAGCGCAGTCTAGCTGACTGGCAAGCATTAGGTGTTCGTAAAATGGATGGTAGTGACTTACCAAACGTGGACATTACTGCCGCGATGGTGATGCCGGATGACGTGAACGGCCGTATGTATCTAGCCTACGATAACTACAAAGCACTCATGCATTGGAATCGCTCGTATTACTTTGCAACCAGTGTGGGTTACTTATCAGATCGTATCGGTTACCCAGCGATTAAGTAACTTATTGTTATTAACTGTTAGGCTTAGTTTTAACTGAGCCTGACGGTTTATTGCCTCCTTACTAGATTACTCCCTGTGCAATGAAAGAACATTAAGTGCAGTTTTGATTATTCGTTCAAAATCCACTAAAACATGACCTGAAAAGAACGCCCGAAACAAGTATCACGCCTACATTATTAAACCCGTAGGAACGGCTTCAGCCGTGAATCTCAAATGTTCGGCGTTAAAACGCCTCCTACAAACTCGCTAACTTACTCACTCTTCCCCGGCTTTTTCAAAATCTTATCTTTAAAATCCAGTACCTTACCAATACCAGATCCAAGCTTCATGAGACTTTGTAGTTGCTCTGGACTTAAGCGTTGTAACTCTGCTGACCATTTAGTAACGGTTTCGAGTAGATCGTGGATTTCTTGCATTTGCTGTTGCGCAAAGCGTTCATCGTCGGTGTGGGCTTGTTCGAGTAGGTTATCGCGCAGCAAACTTAGAGTTGGATCAATTTCGCGCTTTTTGCGCTCTTCAAATACACGGTTTGCCATATCCCAAATACTGCCAGCTGGGCCATAGTATTCTTTACGGTCGCCCGGAATATGGTGCACTTTAATTAAGCGCCAAGACTGAAGCTCTTTTATGCCCATGCTTACGTTTCCGCGTGAGATACTTAACGTATCGGCAATTTCGTTGGCGGTCATCGGCTCTTTTGTAATGGTTAATAAACCACACATTTGGCCAATAGTGCGATTAAAGCCCCAACGGCTTCCCATTTCACCACAGTGCATTACAAAGGCTACGTTTTTTTCAGATAGGCTCATAATTTTCATTGTTCAAAAACTTCAGAAATTAAATGCTAGCACGCCATGGGTATAACTAAAAGAAATAGCCACTATTGATTGTATTGCGACTAAAGTTTGAGTTGTCACCAATGCAGGTATATCTAGCTGAATGTATTAATTTATTTTTATAACTTCAGTAAAAATGTATGGCTTGATGTGGATCAATAACAGTGACAATTAATCTGTTTATCGTATACGCTGAAACCCAATAATACCATGGAGGAACGTTATGAAAGCCGCAGTAAATAAAGAGTACAAAGGTAAATTAAGCATTGAAGATATCCCATGTCCAGACATTGGTGTCAACGATGTACTTGTCAAAATTGCCGCGTGTGGTGTGTGCCACACTGATTTACATGCATGTCATGGGGATTGGCCTGTAAAACCTAAAATGCCATTGGTGCCTGGCCACGAAGGGGTCGGGACTATCGAAAAAGTGGGTGACAATATTAAACATTTAGCCGTGGGTGACCGTGTTGGGGTGCCTTGGCTTTACAGTGCCTGTGGCCACTGTGAGTTTTGCTTAGAAGGCAAAGAAACCTTATGCCTTGAGCAGCACAACACAGGTTATTCGGTAGATGGTGGTTACGCTGAGTACTGTGTAGCTCATGGCGATTATGTGGTTAAAATTCCTGACGGATTAGGTTTTTCAGAAGCTGCACCTTTGTTTTGTGCAGGTGTCACAACCTATAAAGCACTCAAAGTAACAGGTGCTAAAGCCGGTGACTGGGTGGCCATTGTTGGTGTGGGCGGTTTAGGTCATTTAGCCGTGCAATATGCAAAAGCAATGGGCTTTAATGTGATTGCAGTTGATACGGGTGAAAGCAAACTGAATCTTGCCAAAGAACTCGGTGCAGACATTACCATTGATTTTATGAAGCAAGTACCAAGCGAGACTATCTTTGAGCAAGTCGGTGGTGCGCATGGAGTAGTGTGTACTGCGGTATCAAAACCAGGTTTTGAGCAAGCTTATAAAAGTGTGCGTCGTGGCGGTAAATGCGTGCTTGTAGGGTTACCCCCAGAAGACATGCCATTGCCTATTTTTGATACGGTACTGAACGGTGTATCGGTAGTTGGCTCAATAGTGGGCACGCGTAAAGATTTACAAGAGTGTCTCGACTTTGCCGCAAAAGGCAAAGTTAAAGCCATTATTGAAGAAAAACGCCTTGAAGATATCAATGAGATTTTTGACGACATGCTAAAAGGCGATATTACGGGTCGTATCGTGATGACGTTTTAATAACGAGTGAGCCGTTATTAAACAAGCGCGACTACGTTGGGTCGCGCTTGTTTAGTTTTACCGGTAACTACTTATAACGTATAGCTAAACGTTAATTTAGCATTACGTTCTTCTCCTGGCATACCACCTAAGAACATTGCTTTTGAGTAATACGTTTTGTTAAACAAATTGTTTAAGTTTAACTGTAGTTTCCACTCATCTGTTTGGTATTGAATTGCGGCGTCGTAAACTGTGTAGCTAGGTACGTAACCATCTGGAATACCAAACGAGGTTGAATGTGTACTGCGGTCATCAACATATTGAATCCCTGCACTTATCGTTAGTGGCTGAGCTAAATTAAACCACTGAGCATCGTAGCTTAACCAACTACTTGCCGTGACATAAGGTACCCCTTTTTGACGCGAATCAAAGCTTGATGAATTTGGGTTCTGCTTATCACGGGCATCCTGATAGACACCATTGATGTTAAGTTGCCATTGCTCATTTAAATCCGCATTTAAATCAAGCTCAACACCTTTTGTTTGCTCTTCACCATCATAAAAGCTCTTTGGTATAGAAGCATCAGACACGCCGGCTTCATAATCTGGGTTTGCATACTCTAGGTTGGTACGGGCACTGTCAAAAATGACCAATGATGCCAATAGTTGATCATCAAAGGCCTTTACACGCATGCCAATATCGTTACTGATAGACTCGGCATCATCACGGTCAGCTTCGTTACCCGTTACACTACCTAACACGCTATACGCTGTGCGGCCTTTCGAGTGATTTACAAAGAACGAAATATCGTCGTTTAGTTTATATGTCGCACCTAGGTTGTAGGTCATACCGCTGTCTGAAGTATCTGCTTCTGGTGTTGGCTCTGCGGCGCTTGCACGGTAACGAGGGTCAACGCCAAAATGCTGATAACTTTGTTTAATGCGATTAAACGCGACACCCACACGCGTTGTAAAGGTGTCATGAATATAGGCAACATGCTGAATACCGACTCCCCACGCTTGCACTTCTTTGTTGTAATCGCTGGTCTTTAGAGGATCGTAATCAGCAAAACTTCCCGCGCCCCAATTTGGCGTTCGAATATCAAAAATATACGGGAGTTGGCCTTGGTAAATAACCTCGCCTTGTTTATTTTTAATGACCTGATCGGCATCATAAATAGAGTATTGTTTAAAACGAATATCACGATCTTCGTAGTTGGCGTTAACGAGTAATTCGTTATCGATACCCGCAAAACTAAAGTCATAACGAAGATCTGCAAAGTATTGCCATGATTTTTCGTCTGCTTGCACTTGGCGATACTCTTGGCGACGCGCAGCAAAGGGATAAAGCACGTCATCAACAACTAACGGGGCGCGAGGGTCGGCATTGATCACACCATTACGATTCCAATACACATAGTTATACGCTCCAGTTTGACGCGCAAAACTTGATTCGTAATTTCGGTATTGTAATTGCTGATTTAAAAATAAATTATCAGTTATAAAGTAGTTATGCGTTAACTTAAAACGCAGTTCTTCGCCTTCGTTATCATTGGCCATCGGCGAAATAATGCCATTATGACCGAAGGTATACGGTGTTAGGCCATCATTTGCTGCGAGTGAATCTGCTAATTGCTGGCGTTGCTGATCTGTTAGTTGCAGCCCTTTTGCCGTTGCATCGTTAACTAAATCAGCAGCGGTGACTTCGCCAGCCGTTTTACCATTCACAGAGTCACTGTTAAAAATACGAATAGGGTGGCCAATCGAGTCGACAGCAATGGCGTCTTTGATATAAGCACCTGAAAGCATTATGTCTTGTTTGTCGCTAAGCACATATTTCAACGCCGCGTAAATTTCGTCACGGTCATCTTTTAAATCGCGATAGCCATCACTGCGCGCTGTTTTTGCATTCACTCGGTATGCTAAATTATCCGTTAAAGCAGCTGTGCTATCAAAGCCCAACGCATAGCTGTCCCATTGGCCAAGTTCGGCACTAACGGTGTGTTTTTCAGTGAATTGTGGTTTCTTTTCAATAAGGTTGATAACACCACCGGCACTGCCCATTCCATACAAACCTGTGGCAGGGCCTTTAAGTACTTCAACCGATTCTACGTTAGTCATAGAGCGGGTAGGGTTAAAGGTGTTACCAAGGCCTGCACCACCGTACATGCCATCGTAGGTGTAGTTTGCGCCTAAACCACGGATCACTAAGTTGTCACCAATGCCATAATTATTACCCGCTTGCGTTACACCGCTGATGTTACGTACCAAATCTTGTAAATTTGTGGCGCCTTGTGAATTTATAAGCGCTTGATCAACCACCACCACGGGGGCTGGTGTTTCCATTAAGGTCATGTTTGATTTTGTCGCAAGACCAGACTCAAGTACCACGCGATTTTGTTTGTCGTAGACGGTAATCCGTTCAACATCGTTTAAATCATTAGCGTTAACTGAAAAAGCGCTGATACAAGCAAGGGTTAAAACAGAGTATTTGTAAGTTGTCATTATAGAAAAGAAGTTAAAAATTTTCGGTAATGATAATGCGAGTGGTTTTCATTTCAAGTGTTATTTATCTAAAATGGGTAAATAATCGGTTTTGGTACAATCAAATAACATTTTATAAATGGCTGGTTAATTTTTCGCTGGTAACAACAAGGAGAGGTGCTGGTTTCAATAAAATGAAACCAGCAAATTGGTGATTACTTATAAACAATGCCGTCTTTCATAACAAATTGCACGTTTTCAAGTACGGCAATGTTTTCAAGAGGATTTCCTTTTACGGCAATAATATCGGCTAAAAAGCCGTTTTTAATTTGGCCAAGTTTATCATCAACTTTCAGTAGCTTAGCACTATTAATGGTTGCTGATTGCAGTGCTTGCAATGGTGTCATACCAAATTCAACCATACGTGAAAACTGCTTCGCGTTATCGCCATGTGGGTAAATTGCAGCGTCGGTGCCGAACACCATGTTCACACCCGCTTTAACGGCGCGACTAAAGCTCTCACGTTGTTTTTTAGATACTTGACGCTCTTTATTTAGGTTTTCTTCATCAACACCGTTTTGCTCGCCAAAGGTCAGCGTGTATTCGGTATTATAAATATCCATTGAGAACCACGTACCGTGTTTTTTTGCAAGCTTAATTGCTTCGTCATCCACAAAGCTTACGTGTTCTACACTATCAACACCCGCTACAATGGCAGCTTTAATACCACTGGTGCCGTGAGCATGGGCAGCTACGGTTAAACCGCGCAAATGAGCTTCATCAACAATTGCATTCATTTCATCTTGCGTATATTGCTGAATACCCACTTTAGTACCTTTAGAGAAAACACCACCTGTGGCACAAAATTTAATGGCATTCGCACCGTATTTAATGTTTTCACGTACCTTAGCACGGGCAGACCAAGGACCATCTGCAACACCTTCTGCGGTGTATTTCATTTCAGGAGGTAAACGGTTGTTATCACAATGGCCGCCAGTAACCCCGAGTGATGGGCCCGCAGCCCAAATACGTGGTCCGACAATATCACCTTCGTTAATACCGTCGCGCACCGCAATAACGCTATACCCTTCTGCGCCTAAATTACGTAATGAAGTAAAACCAGCATACAGTGTTTTTTCGGCAAAATGGGCGGCTTTAATCGCTTTGCGCGGCACTGATTGACCAATTCGTGCACTACGAGGCACTGTAGGGTCGCTGGTCAAATGTACATGCATGTCCATTAAACCAGGCACAAGTGTGAGTTCTAATAATTGAATATGCTTATCGCCATCTTTTAAGCTAGGCTGTGTATTCGTCTGTACAGCAGTTATCTGACCATTTTCTATACTGATTAGTGGTGATTTAATCAATTTTCCTGAATTTACATCGACCATGGCTTTTGCCGATACGTAGGTTGTGGCGTAGGTATTTACAGAGACTAAGCAGGCAAGACCTAAGCTAATCGCGAGAACTGTTTTTTTCATTTTTATTCAATATTGGTAAGTCGAAGTTTCACTTTACCAATCACGTTAGTGTGTGTAAATAAAGTGCGATAAGTTGCAGCGATACTTGCTAAACAGGGCGCTAAACCCGCATAATTTACGGGTACTTAATTTAACGGCAGGGAAAGAATGAAAAACATAAAATTAGCACTACTTAGTTCAGCAGTGATGCTCGCATTAATGGGTTGTAATGAATCAACGCCAAAAAGCGAAACAACACCTACAACAGCAGCACAACCATCTGTAAAAACAGAATCAGCCAGCGCACAGCTGGATACATTACTGACCAATTATTTTGAAGACGGTTTACAATTCAACCCGATTGGTGGCACTTATATTGGCCGAAACGAGTTTAACGACGATTTTATTGCTCCGATCAATGAAGCCAATCGCAATGAGCAGCTTAACTTCATTAAAGAATATAAAAACAAACTGGCAAATATTGATAAGACACAATTAACAGGCCAGTCTTTATTAAGCTATGAAATACTCGCTCGAGACTTGGATTTGGCTATTGAAGGGGCACAATTCCCAAGTCACTTAATGCCCATAAATCAAATGGGCGGCGCGCATAACACTTTTGCCGCGTTAGGGTCTGGGCAAAGCGCACAGCCTTTTAATACCGTTGAAGACTATAAAGCATTTGAAAAGCGTGCAGATGGCTTTATCGCTTGGTTAGAGAGCGTTGAGCAATCAATGCGCCAAGGCATGAAAGACAAGGTGGTACTTCCTAAACCGCTTGCTGAAAAACTATTACCACAATTTCAAACTCATATCGTAGAAAAACCAGAAGAGTCATTATTCTGGGGGCCGATTGCTCAGTTACCTGAGTCATTCAGCGACGAACAAAAAGCAGAGCTGACAAGTGCATACACCGCGATGATCAGTGAGCGTTTAGTGCCTGCGTATCAAAAAATGGCTGATTTCTTAGCGAACGAGTATATTCCAAACGCACGAGAAAGTATTGGTTACAGCGACTTACCAAATGGTAAAGCATGGTATGAGTATCAAATTAAGCAGCATACAACACTGAGCCTAAACGCTGATGAAATTCATGACATTGGTTTAAGTGAAGTATCACGCATTTTAACTGAGATGAAAAAAGTAAAAGAAACCGTTGGTTTTGAAGGGGATTTAAAAGCGTTTTTTGAACACCTTCGAACCTCTGATGAGTTTTACTACGACACCCCAGAAGCGCTGATTGCGGCTTATGAAGAAGTGAAAGAAAAAATTGACGCAAAGCTGCCGCAAATGTTTGATATTGCGCCGAAAGCGCCTTACGTTGTAAAAGCCGTTGAAGATTTCCGCGCAGAATCTGCTGCGGGGGCATCGTATCAATCACCTGCGCCAGATGGCTCACGTCCGGGTATTTTTTACATCAATACGTTTAACTTAAAAGCACAGCCTAAGTTTTTACTTGAAACCTTATCAATTCATGAAGCGGCACCAGGACATCATTTCCAAATTGCGCTACAACAAGAAATTGAAGGCTTACCGCTGTTTCGTAAATTTGGTGGGTACACTGTGTTTGCTGAGGGCTGGGCACTTTATGCAGAAAGCCTAGGTAAAGAGTTAGGTTTATTTACCGACCCTTACATGTGGTATGGCCGTTTATCTGACGAACAACTGCGAGCAATGCGCTTAGTACTCGACACGGGTTTCCACGCAAAAGGCTGGACTCGTCAGCAAGGTATTGATTACATGCTTGCGAATTCGTCGATGGCTGAAAGTGATATTATCGCTGAGGTTGAGCGCTATATCGCATGGCCAGGCCAAGCACTGTCTTACAAGTTAGGTCAGTTTAAAATTCAAGAACTACGCGATTATTGTAAGAAAGAACTGGGTGATAAGTTCGATATTAAAGCGTTCCATACGCAAATTCTGATCGATGGTGCATTACCGATGCCGATTCTTGAAGAGAAAATTAAGCGTTGGGTTAGCGAGCAAAAGTAATAGCTCTAGCACTCTAAACTTTGCGCGCATGCTGGCTTTAAGCTAGAATGCGCGCTGTTAGGGGCTTTGAGTAATACCATGTTAGAAGATAAATTTTGGCTTAAGCGCTCGCTTGAGCAAATGTCACGAGAAGAATGGGAAGCCATTTGTGACGGCTGTGGTAAATGTTGTTTAAACACATTTATTGACAGCGAAGACGAAGATGAATTCGCCGCAACAGATCAACTTCGCGAAGGTGAAGAGCTTATTTTCACGAATATCGTATGCCAATACCTTGATAACGATAGCTGTGGCTGTAGTGAGTATGCTAATCGTCAAACTCTCGTGCCTTCATGTGTAAAGCTCACCAAAGAAAACCTAAAAGATATCTTCTTTATGCCACAAAGTTGCAGCTACCGTCGTTTGCATGAAGGCCGTGGTCTTGCGTCTTGGCACCCACTGCTCCATGGTGGCAGCAAAGAAATGATGCACCAATTAGGTATTTCGGTGCGTGATAAAACGATAAAAGACTGTCATGTTGACCTCGACGACTTTGATTTATATGTTGCTGAATGGCCAACCATGGACATCGATTAATGACTACGCTAAAAGCATCGATTGGCCTTTTAAACCCTAAAAGCCCAACCAACGTTGGCGGTGTATTACGCGCCGCAGGATGTTACGACGCCCAGCAGGTTTTTTTTACCGGCAGCCGTTATCTGCGTGCGAATAAGTACCACACTGATACCAAAAATGTGCTTGAGCATATCCCACTGACGCAAGTTGAAAGCCTTGAGCAAGCGAAGCCAGAAGGCGCAACAACGGTAGTGATAGAGCTTGTAGAAGGCGCCACGCCATTACCCGAATTTAAGCACCCAGAAAATGCGTTTTATGTGTTTGGCCCCGAAGATGGTTCGGTCAGTAAAGACGTGCTGACATGGTGTGATGAAGTGGTTTATGTGCCTACCATTGGCTGCATGAATTTAGCTGCTACGTGTAATGTTGTGCTGTATGACAGGTTAGCCAAACTGGGTGGCATTGAAAGCTCAGACACGACTATTTTTAGCAGCCGCGATACTAATAACTCTTTAAAATGGCAGCAACAAAAAGAGCGCTAATGCGCTCTTCTCATTTATCAGTTTAAGCGATTACTTTTTAGTAATTTGTACGTTACTTTCAAGTCCTATGCCGTTGTCAGTAATGTCTGTGGCAAAATAGACACCTACGGGTTGGTCACGCAGGGCTTCAAGTTCAGCCATTTCTTCATTGGTTAACTGACCTGTTGCAGCAATCGTATCAAGTAACGGTAAAAGGATTTTTTGGATATCAAACGCCATATTCACAAACCCATTTTTTGTGACACTTTGCGCGTCTAATTCGTTTGCAATACGGGCTGATTGATCACCCGTGAAAATCACGATGTGATTACCTTTCATCGCCATTTTAATGTCAAAATTAAGCGGGACAGGCGAAGGAATATATTCATTAATGACTACAGCATCACCATTGGCCGGCAGTTTTATATTTGCAAGTGGTGGAACAAACCCCTGCGCAATTGAATATAAACCGTGTGCATCAGTGGCTGATAAAGTCACTAGGGCATCGAGGCTTTCAACTTGTGGGCCTTGAGTGTCATCAAGCGTAAATTTGGCATCTTGTACGCTTAAACTCATTCCTTGAACGCCATTTGCAAAACCCGAGACCATAGCAAGCCCCGCAGTGCTGACATCACGCATTTCATTTTGTAGAGCGACAATCGGGCCACACTTAAATTCGGCTGACTTCAATGCGCCAGTCAATGTATTGGCGAGTGGCAGTACTTTTGCAACATCAATCCCGTAAGCAACACTGAGCATTTGACCATCAAGCTGTGTGGTGTGTTTTGGCACAAAGCCACGCACGGCCTGCAGAGTATTTAGTAAGTCTTGGTCGGTACTTTGTAATACGGCTTTAACATCGAAATCGGCATAATCAGCTGTAATACGTGATTTTGTGGTACCCGATACGGTTGCGGGCCATTTTTGAGCAATGTAAGCGATATCAGCTTGACACTCGGGTGTTGAAATTGCGTCAAATGCATTGGCTTGCTGGGCTTTGTTGAGAAGTTCTGTGAGCATTTGGTGCAAACGCGAGTCTTCTTTACCCGTAATTGCATTGGCAATATGTTGGTGATCAACATAGCCAACTGAGTTGCCATCAAGTGAAAAAGTGCTAATTAACTCAGGCAGTTTTTTAATATCAGCGAGTGACTTAGCTGGTTTTTCTATTCCAAGGGCAATGCGTAAGTCTTGATTGTTCGAAAGAGGAGTTGCTAGAGTTAATGTCGCCCAGTTGTTATGCGTTGACGCAATCAGGTCGATATTATCTAAGCCTTCAAGGCTAATGTTAAACCGTGTGTAGCCTACACCATCAAGTGTTTCGCTTGTGTAAGCAATACCTGCTTCGTCGGCAGATTGCTTAATGCTATTAATAATACTGCTTTGGTCAGCGACTTCAAAACGAACAATTGGCATTAAACCTTGCGCATACATCATTCCTTTATAGTCATCGCCAAACCCCCACATTGATTTAAACGCATCATAAGAGCTTAAAGACTGTTGATACTTTTCCATTAACGAAGCAAGAAACACAGCGTTTGGATCGCTGGTTTGTTTTAGCTCAGCAATAATAGGGGTGAAGTCGTTGGTGCCTTTCATTGCATCAGGCATAAGTGCAAAGTATTTGCTATACGGGAATGGCTTTAATTGGCCGTAAAACACGGCAGTGTCTGCTGGCACATAGGCAAGCTCAGGTAAATCTACATCAACACTGGCTTTATTTTGTGAATACAACACCGCACCTGCAACAATTGCAACAGCACCTACAGCAAGAAGCTTATTATTCATAGCTTGAATTCCTTTTTCTTTAATTAGTTAAAAAACATACCATGATTACAAACCCTTCACCATATTTGCTTAATCAACAATGATAAGATTTTTGTAACAGGGTAATTCAACGCAAATCGCTGTATTACCTGTAAAGCTATGCGATAAATGAAATAATAAAAAAAATGAATGGAGAAGGTGTTTTGCAGGGTATTAATTTAATTAAATCAACAGCTGCTGCTGTTATAAGTGCAATTTTAGTGGGGTGCAGTACAAACCCATTACCCCTAGACCCTGTTATTGGTGACACAGGACAAGCGCTATCAGAGATTGCTATTAAGACTGATGTTACACATTACGATTTAGCACTTGAAGTCATACCAAATAAGAAACGATTAAAGGGGCTATCAAAAACCGACTTTACAATTTTAGCACCCACTCAGTTTGTCGAACTTAAACTGGATAGCCGATTTACTATTACCGCGATTACCTCACAAGATAAGCCACTTAACTTTAAACGAAATCAAGGTGTGATCACCATTGATTTAGGTGAACAAAAAGCGCCAGGGAGTGTCGCTACTGTGTCCGTTGCTTATGAAGGGCAGCCACACATAGCTAAAAATGCACCATGGGATGGGGGTTTTGTTTTTTCACAAACCGAATCTGGTGAACCATGGATTGCAACGGCAGTGCAAGGGGAAGGGTGTGACTTGTTCTGGCCTTGCAAAGATCATTTTGCAGACAAAGCCGATAGCATGCGTATTCGTTTAACTGTGCCAAATGGCTTAAGTGCAGTGAGTAATGGTGTACTGCAAACTATCACGCAACTGAGTGATAATAAGCAACAATTCGATTGGTTATTATCGGTGCCAGCAAGTGATTACAATATTGCGATTAATATTGGGCCCTATACGCGTATTCAAACAGAGTATACCAGTGTGAATGGCGTGACGGTGCCTATTGAGTTTTGGTCTCTCACACAAAATGAGCAAAAAGCACGCGAGCTTATCGACAATGATTTACGCCAGCAGGTGACGTTTTTTGAGAAAATGCTCGGACCCTATCCTTGGGGCGGTGAAAAGTTAGGCTTTGTTGAAACGCCACACTTAGGCATGGAGCATCAAACAGTCAATGCGTATGGCAAAAAGTATGTGCGTGATCCCAATGGATATGATTGGTTATTACAGCATGAGCTTGCCCATGAATGGTTTGGCAATTTAATGACCCACGAAAAGCTTAATGATGCATGGCTTCATGAGGGGTTTGGTTTTTATATGCAACCCAGTTACAGCTTATATAAATTTGGTGACGCAGCCTACAATCACAGTATGTATAAAGCCTATTTAGGTCTTAAAAACTGTGCGCCAGTTGTGCTTGAAGGTCAAATTACATCTGACCAAGCGTTTAACTCTGATATTTATGGTAAGGGTGGCTGGACACTGCATACTCTTCGCTGGCTTGTGGGTGAAGACGTATTTTGGCAAGCAACACGAGAGCTGCTTTACGGTGTGAATAACACCGCATCGTTAACCTACCCAATTGCGCCTCGTTATCGCAACACCGACGAGTTTATTAGCATTGTTAATCGTTTAACAGGTAAAGACTATCAATGGTTTTTTGATGTGTATCTAAAGCAGGCTGAATTACCTGAGCTTGAAGTAACACAAACACCACATAACATTACGTTAAGTTGGAATACAGCCTCGTTAAAAGGGAATAAGTTTCCGATGCCGATCCCTGTGGAAATTAATGGAGAGTCGAACACCTATTACCCTAAAGAGGGTCGTATAAATATTGCCATTCAGCAAGGAGACCATGTTGTTATTGATCCGCAAATGAAAGTGCTTAGATATTTACCGATTATAGACAAATGCTCGAATGAAGAGTCAAAGTTGTAACGAAGAAAATGAACACGGCATGTGTGATTGCCGTGTTCACTGTTAATTTAGGCTAAGTCTGCTGCACTTGGCAATGACGCAAATGCGCCATAGCGACTCACTGCAAAAGCGCCCGCTTTGGCGGCGTAAGCAATCGTCTCTTCGATATTGCTTTGCGTTTGGCAAAACTCTTTAAAACGTTGCTTATTTTCACAGTGCTGGCCAATCTTTGACAGCATACCGCCAATAAAGGCATCGCCAGCGGCAGTGGTATCAACAACGTTGGTGGCAGGTGGGCTTACTTGGCCTTTAAAATCAGCGTGATAAACGTTAATTGCTTCACCGCCATTGGTAACGAGCAAACAGGTTACACCTGCCTTTAAAATGGTATCAATGGTATGTTCAAGTGGCATTGCCTGATGACTTTTTTGATTTAGAAACTCAAGTTCTTCAAATGAAAGTTTTACGATATCTGACAAAGAGATAACATGCCACATTCTATCTAGCGTATGGCGCATGCTTGGCCACAGGTTTTCGCGCAGATTCATGTCAAAACTACAAATTGCACCGGCTTTTTTCGCCTGAGTAAGGCCGTAAATTGTTGTTTGATAGATGTTGTGCTCAGTAAGGCTGTTACTACATACATGCATAATGGCATGTTCAGCAAACATCGAACTGTTAAAGTCATCTACCCGATAAAGTAAATCGGCCGCGGGTGGGCGATAAAAGCTAAATGAACGTTCGCCGCTTTCATCTAGTGAAACAAAGGCGAGTGCTGTTTTAGCGGCATCGGTAAATTGGCAATAATCGGTGTTAACGCCATGCTGTGCCAGCTCATCTTTTATAAAGTGTCCAAACATATCATCGCCAAGCATGCCACAAAAACTGGTTTTTAATCCTAGCTTTGCTGCTGCAACAGCCACGTTAGCAGGCGCACCACCTGCATATTTGGTAAATGATTCAGGCTGTTTGCCGTCAGACAAAAAGTCAATTAGCGCTTCGCCAAAACACACTAAGCTCATTATGTATTCCTCAATGTTATTACTTTTAATACTTCGTAGCAGGCACCCATTGTGTGGTAATCGGTTTTTCCCGCAGGTGATTTTTCGTCACTGTATGCCTGATTGTTTGCTGATAAAATTCTAAACCATGCCCCATACTGATGATCTACCATATGTTGCCAACTGTATTGCCAAATTTTCTCATACCAAAGCCAATATGTATTATCGTGTGTAGCATCAGCGAGTAGGGCGGCAGCGGCCAATGATTCGGCCTGAACCCAAAAGTATTTATCGCTGTCGCAAATCTGTTTATCTGGCGCAAAACCATAAAAAATACCACCGTGCTCGTTATCCCATGCAATAGCCAATGTGTCATCAAATAACGTTTTAGCCCGCTCAACTAGCCAAGGTAATTCAACATGGCGATTTAAAATCAGTAACAGTTTAGCCCATTCAGTTTGGTGGCCTGGTTGAAAGCCCCACGGTCTAAATAAATGGCGAGGGTCATCTTTATTGTAATCAAAGTCGATCTGCCAATCTTGATGGTAATGCTCCCACACAAACTGCTGACTTTTTGCCGCCAACTTTAGTGTGAATGTCTGTGCTAACAGCAGCGCGCGGTCTAAATAGTGGTGCTGATTAGTGGCTTCAAAACACATCAAAAGTGCTTCGCATAGGTGCATATTGGCATTTTGACCGCGGTAAGTGTCGGCTTGACTAAAATCGGCAGTGTATTCGTCTAAATAGGCATTATTTTTGGCATCAAAATAATGGGTTTCAAGTAAATTCCATACTTGCGAAATGGTATTTTCACACTCGCTGATGCCAGCTTTTAATGCGACTGCATTTGCAAGCAATACAAACGCAAGACCATAGCAATGATTCGTGTCATCTAAAATGGTGACCTTGCCTTCGTTGGTTTGTTTTAACAGCCACGCATACCCCCCAGATTTTTGCTTATGCACACGCTCAAGGTGGGCTAAGCCATGGTGTGTTAGTCTGAGGTATTCAGGCTCTTTAAAATGCAAATAGGCCATTGCATAATTAAAAACAAAGCGAGTACTGGACACCAAATGACGGGTTTCTTTGTCATAAATCTGACCGTCATCTTTAAAAAATTGATAGAAGCCACCGCAACCATTTGCTGAATTATCAACACAATGCGGATGATAAAAAGCGAGCGTGTCTTTTATGTGCTGCTTTAAGAAATCAGGGCTTTTAAAATCGACAGTATGCATGCTGCCTCCGGTGGTTTTCTTGATTAAAGCAACTATAGCAGGAAATAAATATTTTGGAACGTTCCTATTAAATCTTTGTGCTATTTTTACTTCAATGTGTAGAATCAAGCGTAACTTGTTAACGGAGTGAAAACCACGTGAGTGAAATTAATACAAACCAATCGTTTGTCGCTGAGGGGTCGCAGCAAAATAAAAACTACCTGCTTCCCTTAACGGCAATGACGACCCTGTTCTTTTTATGGGGTTTTATTACAGTTTTAAATGATGTGTTGATCCCGCGCTTAAAAGGCGTCTTTGATTTAACCTATACCGAAGCAATGCTGGTACAGTTTTGCTTTTTTGGCGCCTACTTTATAGTGTCGTTACCAGCCGGTATGTTGGTGAAAAAATTGGGTTATAAGAACGGGGTTCTAACCGGTTTAATCGTTGCGTCAATTGGCTGTATGTTGTTTTACCCTGCTGTTGTAGTGCATGAGTATTGGCTATTTTTAGGTGCGCTTTTTGTACTAGCTGCAGGCATTACAGTGTTACAAGTATCAGCAAATCCTTATGTTGTCGCATTGGGACCTGAGAAAACAGCATCATCTCGCTTAAACCTTGCGCAAGCGCTCAATTCATTAGGCACAACGGTTGGCCCTTATGTTGGCGGGATCTTATTTTTTGGTACCGCAGGCTCATTGGCGGCGAACGCTGCAACGGCTGAGTCTGTTAAGGTTCCATATTTAATGCTAGCAGCAGCGCTGTTAACGATTGCTGTGGTATTTGCGTTCTTTAAATTACCTGTCATTGCCGAGCACACAGAAGAGCAAGACTGCAAAGCAAAAAATCATAGCCTAAAAGAAGCCCCTCATTTAATTATGGGAGTTGTGGGAATTTTTTGTTACGTGGGTGCAGAGGTGTCAATTGGTAGTTTCTTAGTTAATTACTTTGGTGAAGCACATATTGCGGGGCTTGAAGAGCATGCAGCCGCAAGTTTAATTGCGTACTACTGGGGTGGTGCGATGGTGGGCCGCTTTATCGGTTCTGCGGCATTGCAAAAAATAGCCCCTTCTAAAGCGCTGTTCTTTAACGCCATGATGGTTATTGTATTGTTACTTGTGACAATTTTCACAGAAGGTAATGTGGCACTGTACTCTGTGCTGGCGATTGGTTTATTTAACTCAATTATGTTCCCAACCATATTTTCAGTTGCCATTGAAAGCCTAGGTTCATTAACGAGTAAAGGCTCTGGTTGGTTATGTTTAGCCATTGTTGGTGGAGCGCTTGTGCCTTTAGTGCAAGGTGTTGTTGCCGATACCGTTAGTATTCAAGAAAGCTTCTTCGTTCCAGTGATTTGCTATGCGTTTATTGCTTGGTATGGCTTGAATGTTGTGCGTCTTGCCGACACGTGGAAAAAACGAATAGGTTAAAGCGGCCTCTTTTTAATGAAAACCCTGCGTTTAAGACGCGGGGTTTTTTTATGCCTGATTACCTTAGCCGTATGATTTTATGAATACGTATTCAGTGATACGTGAACACTCACAGCGTAGGAACGTTCCAATAAAAGTGTTGAACTGTGCTGTTGCAATTTGATGTTTGGTTTTCATTATGAGTACACAGAAAGTAATCGATTTTCGTGAAGAAGTGGTTTTAAAAAGCGACGTTTTTATGGTTTTAAGCTAAATTTATAAGACAAAGTGATTTTATTTTGTTAAAAATAAACGGCTAACAACGAAAATAACAACAAATAGGGTTGCCATGCAAAGCACGCTTAAATTTACCACCAAAGTCACCGTAGCTGCGTCATTAGTATTAGTGATAGTGCTGGGTTTATTCACAATTAATAATTTTATCTCAATGCGAAGCCAAACGCAGGAGCAGCTATCTTTAGTTCTGCAAGAGATCTCTCAATCGGTGTCACAAAATATTGCTAACTGGCTTAATGCCAAACTAGCCATCGTGTCTTCTGTGGCTGATACCTACCAATTAGGTGACAGCAAAGCGTTGACCTTAACCCAGCTTAGTACGGCAGACAAAGCGGGCAATTTTAAAAATACGTACATTGGTATTTCAGATGGAACGTTTGTACTTAATGATCAATCTGTTGTATTACCGCCAGACTACGACGCAACAACACGCCCTTGGTATAAGCTTGTTGAAAACAAAACGAATACGGCTTTCACCGCGCCATATATTGATGTAACCACAAACGAATTAACTATTTCGGCTGTCGCGCCAATGCAATCAAATGGTGTATTTAGTGGGGTTGCTGGCGCTGATATCGATATGAAAACCATCACTAAAATCGTTAACGAAATTGACTTTTTAGGGTTTGGTTATGGCTTTTTACTGGATAGTGAAGGACGTATTTTAAGTCATCCCGACACGAAATATAATGATAAAAATATGCGTGACCTGTTTGGCAAAAATCTGTCTTTACAGTCAGAGTTTGTTGAAGTGCAAGTTGCGGGCTCAGATAAGCTAGTCTCGTTTACTAAAATAAAAGGCATTAAGAATGTTGATTGGTATTTAGGTGTGGTGATCAACGAAGAGATAGCGTATTCGTCAGTGGCGTCATTTAGAAACATGGCGGCTGTTTACATGCTTATTGGGATTGTTGCGATTGTACTGATGATGCAATTTTTATTGCGTTATTTAATGCGCCCAATGCAGCGCTTAAGCGATGCAATTAAAGACATTGCTCAAGGCGAGGGCGATTTAACACGTCGTCTTGAAATCGAGAATAATGATGAATTTGGTGAATTGAGTCATTACTTCAATGCCTTTATAGAAAAAATTCATAGCTCAATTGAACAAGTAAAAAGTACCACGGTTGAGCTGGAGCGATTAGTTGAAAGCTTAGTAAATCAAACTCAAGGCACACTCGCTATGTACGCTGATCAAACAAAGCGTACAGATAATGTGGCTACGGCAATTAATGAGTTAACTTCAAGTGCAGTCGAAATATCAAACAGTGCTAGTAATGCCTCTAAATTAGCGACAAGTGCAAATAGCCAATCGCTGCAAAGTCAGTCTGCACTCGCAGACAACTTAAATGCAATTAATGCACTGTCACGTAATATGGAGCAAGCACAAAAAACCATTAACAGCTTAGATGCTCACACGGTCAGTATCGGCCAAGTACTCGAAGTGATTAAAGGGGTAAGCGAGCAAACAAATCTACTTGCTTTAAATGCCGCAATAGAGGCTGCCCGAGCGGGTGAAGCGGGTCGAGGGTTTGCTGTTGTTGCAGACGAAGTACGTCAGCTTGCTCATCGTACACAACAATCAACACAAGAGATCGAAGACACCATAACGCAGTTACAACAGGGCTCGGCGTCAGCAGTTGAAGTAATGACTGCCAGTATTAAAGACAGCGAGAAAAGCGTTGAACAAGCGCATATTGCGGGTGACAAAATGGCCGAGGTTACACAGGCAATCGAGTCAATAGATGAAGTAAATCACAGTGTTGCAAATGCAACAACCGAGCAAAATCATGTTATTCAAAGCTTAGATAGTGATATTCATTCAATTAGTGAGTTGTCTAACCAAGGGCAAAGTAACTTAAACAATACCCTCAATGAGTGCACTAAACTTAAAGCGCAGTTTTATGAACTTGAAAAGCTCGTTCTGAAGTTTAAAGTATAAAGGTATTCTCACTTTTGGATCAAAACTGGCTTAGTGCCATTACCTTAAAAAGTGTCGACACGGCGGACAAACAACGCCGTGCCTTCACGTTATTTACCATGGCTTTTTTTGCCATAGCATTAATTACCACATTACTCATTTTGAACTATCAGGTGTATGCCTTACCGCTTACAGTGATGCTGCTAATAAGCGATATAGCCATCGTCGGGTGTTTGCTTTATTACTTTCGAACGGGAAATCTCACTGCAATCGCCTGCATTATCTTATTAATTATTATGCTGTTGTGTATCTCACTGGTGTATACCGGAGGTAAAGAAAATACAGCATTGTATTGGCTAATGTTTTATCCGGTTGTTGCCTATGTAACGCTAGGGCTTAAAGTGGGTAGTGTATTTGTGGCCATTATGTACTTAAGCACTACACTTTTGTTGTTTGGTGCTGATGTTGGTCAGGTAAGTTATGGTCATGTTGAAATGACACGATTTTTGGCCTCATTCACATTGGTTATTTTGTTCTCTGGGATCAGTGAATTTTTCCGTCAAAAAAGCCATCAAAAAATTGCTGATATTACCCTTATTGAAAAGCGTGACGCTTTAACCGACCCACTCACCGGGCTTGCCAATCGTCGCTATATTTATGAGCATATTTGTCCACGCTTAGAATCGGATGCACAAAGTTATTTACCCATGTCGATATTGTTAATTGATCTAGATAACTTTAAATTAGTTAATGATACTTACGGTCATGATTTTGGCGATCAGGTTTTGATTGCCTTTACGTCTATGCTTTTCGATAAGCTACGCACGACCGATATAAAAGCACGCTATGGAGGAGAAGAATTTATAATTTTATTACCCAATACCGAGCTCAAAACAGCCCATCGCGTTGCTGAAAAATTATGTGCCTATGTTGCCGATAAGCGCATAGCTTATGATGTGGGAATGGCCGTGTCTATTACCTGTAGTATTGGTATCGCGAGCTTAAATCACGCCAGTCAGTTAGTAAGGCTGTTAAGCAAGCCGATGATAATCTTTACAAGGCTAAAATAGCAGGGCGCAATACTGTTGTATCCAATAAACAAGAAGACGAGTAAATGGCCAGATTAATATATGTTTACGACCCAATGTGCAGTTGGTGTTGGGGGTACAGAGAAACGTGGTTAAAACTGCAGGCTGCGTTAACCGATAAACTCAGCATTGAGTATAAAGTAGGGGGGCTTGCACCTGATAGCGATGAGCCAATGCCCTTAGACATGCAGCAATTTTTACAGCAAACATGGCATCGAATCGAGCAGCAGCTTGGTACGAAATTTAATCATGATTTTTGGCATACAGCTCAACCACGCCGCTCTACCTACCCAGCATGTCGTGCGGTACTTGTTGCAAGGCAACACGATAAAGAGCCCGAAATGCTCTATGCCATTCAAAAAGCCTACTACTTAAACGCACAAAACCCATCTGACATAGGCACCCTTGCTAATCTCGCAGAGCAAATAGGCTTAGATAAAACAGTCTTTATTAAAGATATTCAAAGTGATGCTATTAATGCGTTATTAATGGCTGAAATAAACGCAGCGCGTTCACTGCCAATCCAAGGCTTTCCTTCTTTAGTGCTCGAAAATAAAGGGGAGTACCATGTAATCCCAGTTAATTACCTTGATTGGGAAGCCAGTTATCAGCAGATCCTTTCGCTTATATAGTCTCAAAGCCAGCTCTTTTGTTTTTTAAGAGAGGGGAGTCATTTAACGAGGGTTAGTAGGAAAATTTCATATCACTTTTTTGACTAATTATTTATTAGAGCAATCAATTAGTTGAGTAATATTGAAACATTCTTCTATTGTTATGGTTTGAGCGCTTGCATAGTTAAATAACGACCCAATCACTCGTTTTGTGATCACGGTAAAAGAAGAGCAACCAACTTTTAATATATAGTAATTGGCTAATAACTTTGTTAATAATATGTCTTTAAGATAATTGAGCTTCAGCGTGGTATAAAAATGACCGACTAGCTCGATATATACCTGTTAGGTATTTAGGAGAATCACGGAATGATCGAAGCAAGTTGTCATTGTGGCAACATTAAAATAGCGGTTCCTAAAATCACAGATACGGTTACAAGTTGTAATTGTTCTGCTTGCAGTAAGTATGCATCTTTATGGGCTTACTTTTCACCCAAAGACGTTAAATTTACTACGATAGATAATTCTATTGCTTCATATTCTTGGGGTGATAAAACCATTGAATTCCATCACTGTAATAACTGCGGTTGTTTAACTCATTACACACCAACAGAACTTGGCAATAAAGATAAAATGGCTGTCAATTTTCGTTTAGTAAATGCAAATATTCTTAGCGCTCTTAAAATTAGATATTTTGACGGCGCAGATACATGGAAAGAAATAAAGCAGTAAATGCCTAACAAGGCATTCTAAGTTGGACAAATTGTCGTGAACTTTTTGTTCGTGTCTTGCCTATTTTAGCTAACAGCAATTTGCCGCTTAAATGGCGTTAACCTTATCAATAATATGTATTAGATTATGCGAAATTTTTATAAAACCCATCTGCTAACAACACTTTTATTTGGAGTGTTATCATTCAAAACACTTGGCCAAGACCAATCAGCTACCTACGAAATAATTAATCTTTCTGATGATTTTTATTCTGTATATCAGTCAAGCAAAACGTTATCCCCTGAAAAGAGAGCAGAGCAGTTTTCACAGTATTTCACCTCTCAGTTTGAGCCTTTCTATAGTAATAAGAGCTTTGTTAAATCTATTGAAAGTTTCAGTGAGATAGAAGATGTATACTTATTAAAAAACAGAGAGTTATCTAAAAATTTAAATGGTAGCATGGACTCGTTTATTGCTACTTTTGAAGATTTTAAATCTGAAACACCAATATATATACTCCATTCGCTCGGTGGCTTCAATGGGGCAACACGTGATTTGAATGGCAAATCTTACTTAATGTTTGGTGTAGATCTGATGGCTAAATACCATAACTGGAAGAATGACACCCCATTTTTCCATCATGAGCTATTTCATGTTTACCATGAAAACTTTTTTCAATGTAATGATGAACTCTGGTGCTCGCTATGGACTGAGGGCTTAGCAACGTACGTGTCACACCAATTGAATTCGTCTGCGAGTAATGATGAATTGATGCTAAACATACCTGAAAATATGATTAAAAATGTCCGTTCTAGACTGCGTTATTCGCTGACTGATCTTAAGGGAAAATTTTACTCGAAAAATCCTGAAACATACTCTTCATTCTTCAGTTTCAGAAAAGATGAAACAAATTTGCCATACCGCAGAGGTTATTACCTAGGCTACATTTTAGCTAAAGAAATAGGCAAAGATTACAGTTTAGAAGAGTTGGCTAAAATGGAGAAAAAGACTGTAGAGCTATTATTACTAAAAGCACTTGATTCATTAATCGAATTGCAAGGCTGACAAATAGTTAAACTGGGTCTTAAAACAGTTTATTTTGAGTGTCTTACTATTCTAACAAACTATTTTAAGCCCGTTAATGTTGGGTTATTGATTATAGACTCAACGCGTTCCTGACCTTTGACCGAGATATATTACTCGTCTTTGCCCCTAAATGAGCTAATGTAAATGCTCTAAAGATCTGCTTTGAGCGAAGCAGTCAATCAAAAGTTTTGATGTCTGAAGTCAAGATTTGATCCTCGTTGGCTTTTTCAAAACGAATGGGCACGAGCTTTTGTAATAGTGGCAACACAAGCAAAGGCTCAGAGCGATTATCAATACAAACAACGGCATTTGCACTACTCAGCGCTCTCACCAATGCGTTAACAGGGGCTATATCGTCCAAAGACTCAATAAAACAATTGTCTTTCTCAAACTTACTAATATCGTCGAAATACGCATCAGGCGAAAAACAATATAACTCAAGCGGCTTAACTACCGCGTTATTGTTGTTTGATAGTTTTTTCCCTAACACGATGAGTGGATGAGCTTTTTATCCAATCCGAGCTTAAGCAAAAGCATATTTATTAAATCCATGTACTTCACTGAATACCAAATTAAAATAGCGTCATATTTTTATCGTGCATTATTAGGTACATTAAAACAATAGCTATTTTGATGAATTACCAGCGATTGCGCTATGCACTATGAGTAAGTAATTTAATCCATTCATCTGCGTTTGACACAATGAATTGATATTTATTACCATCTTTTAATATGATTTCAATTGCATCACGTGTATAAGGCAAAATACCTGCAACTTTACCAGTACACTTACTCACTTTGACAATTTCACGCTGTGCAAACATATAAGGTCCTAACCCAAATTGCGCATTAAACGGTGCAAAATGAATATCGGTGTTGGTTAGCCAAAATCTACCGTCGGCTTTGATTGTCCCTTGTTGAATCGTGGCGATTGTCGATTTGATTGTTATTGCATGCATAATAGTATCTCTTGATGTAGCTCTTAATGTGTCAGTTTTGCTGCTTTTAAGTCATTACCAAGTGACGACATTTAGGCTGACTGTATTATCTTTCTCTTGGTTTGCCTACCGTTAAGTAGTGCGCCAAACCATGTATTTTTAACTAATAATAAATAACTTATTTGACCTATAAGTAATGTTAAAACCACGCTAACTATAAACTTTACTAAAACTGGCAAATTAGTATTAATCAATGGCATCTGAATATAAATCAGCACTGGCACATGTATTAAATAAATCCAATATGATGCATTTGATATGCTGCGACTGAGCTTACTTTTGTGATTTAAAAAACGATGCCCAAGTAAAAACGTTATGGCGGTTAACAAAATAACACTCAGTCCTTGTGATAAAACATGCAATACATATAGCTCTCCCGCTGCGGAAAAAGACCCCGTAGTTGCGGCAGCAATCACTTCATCTAAGCTTGGCGCGGCTGGTAATAAAGAAAAATAGCCAGTCAGTGATATTGCAACACCCAAAATAAGAGGCCATAAGTATTTATGATATGACGAAATGAGTTGTTGTTTTTTATAAAGCCCTACTCCTAAACAATAAAAACTGCCGTAAAAACCATACGACCACAACTGTGGCGTGAGTTTATCAGGAGCAGGAAATGGAATAGATTGCCCCATTAATGAAAACGTTAACACGATGGGAAGTACAACCCACATAAATAAAGGGTGGACGCTAAGCGCATCGAATTTATTGCCTAATAAGTTAGTTGTTTTCAACAACCAGTGAATTAAGCAAAACTGGAATAAGTTCCACAAAAACCATAAGTGCATAGTGCTAACAACAGGCTCTTTAATAACTTTAAACACAGCAAAAATCGGCGGTATTGGATTAGCTATACCGGCTCCAAAACTCAAGGCATGGTAGTAAACGGCAAAGCTTAACGGTAAAAATACAATAAAAGGCAGTAGAATATGTTTACTGCGATGATGTAAAAAGCGCGCGTTGCTCGATTTGTCTATTAAAAGTGAACTGCAAAACCCTGCAATAATAAAAAATAACGGCATCCGAAATAAGTGCAGCGTATGCGTAATATAATCAAATAGACCATGTGTGCTTGGGTCTGCCGTAAACCAAATATTGCTAAAGAACGGACTGTAGGCTAAAGCGGCATGAAATACTATGCCAAGCAATAGCGCGAGGCTGCGTAAATTATCAATATAATGTAATCGACTGTCTTTATTCATTAATGTGCCCAACTAATTTTTATTAATAAAGCATAAATGAATGAGGCATAATGGCACTAGTCACAAAGCTCATAGCCCGAGCTATGACAGATGTCACTGTTTTTACAACGCGAGTTCTGCAATAATTGCTAAAAAAATATGGTCATAGTAATGGAATCAACTATACGACATACAACCGATTGGCATTTCTCAACATTGGCATCGTGGCTTGGGGTGACATCGGCGTGTGCCTATTATGCCAACTCAGAATTAGCGCTATATTTGCAAATCATAGTAAGTGGTTCCATTTTAGCTATTTTGCTGTATGTGTTAAAACAGCCTAACAAATTTGTTCACGGCGTAGCACTTGGCTATTTCCTGCTTATTTTGGCAATGATACAACTGAGTTCAACATCCTTAGTTTTTATCCACCTAGTGATGTTTACCGCGGTTTTTAGTCCTCATTTTTCGCTTCCTAAAATACTGGCTTGCGTTGTGGCCGCCATGCTGGTGTATGGTTTAACGCATTATGCGCGCTGGGAAAATGGCATTCCTTGGATCACGTTTACAATTTGGTTTTTCTTTTGCTTGATGAATTGGTTTGTCAGTCGCCGGATTGTCGAAAGTTTAAATACACATTACCAATCCCGCCAAAACTACAAAGAGTTAAAAGCCACCCAACACATGATGGGGGTGATGCATGCAGCGCAAGAGCGACAAAAGATATCACGCGAGCTCCATGACTCACTCGGCCATAAGCTTACCGCGCTCAGCATTAATTTAGATTTTGCTAAAAGAGCAGCAAATGAAGCCACCGTTGAAACCCTCTCTCTTTGTCACCAACTTAGCCAAGAAGTATTGGCTGAGGTGCGCGAAATCGTTTCCACTCAACGCAATGACAAAACGATACTTAAGCAAGCTCTTGAGGCCATTTGCGAACTAACACCTAATTTACACTGTGATCTCCAACTAAATAAGGAGACAGAGCAGCTCCCTCAAGACTACGCCCTTTGTGTATTGCGGTTTACCCAAGAGATGATCAGCAACACCCTTAAACATACCCAAGCAAACCATTTTACTTTGCATGTAAATGTCACCCACGTTGGCGAACAGCTGCTGTTAGTTGCAAAAGCGTATCACAATCAACCAGAGACCCATTTACCAAAACAAGGGAACGGATTAGCAGGATTAAATGAGCGAATGGCACAATTTAGCGGTGAATTTTCACAACACCTTGAGCAAGAAACACTGATCAATACCATGACACTACCACTAAATTTAGAAGAAAAAAGCCATGATAAAGTGCCTACTAGTTGAAGATCAGACATTAGTTCGTTTAGGCCTCGCTAATTTACTTAACCTTGATAGCGCCATTAATATCGAAGCCCAAGCTGAAGATGGCTTGCAAGCGCTTACACTATTAGCTGAGCATAGTTTTGACATTGCTTTACTCGATATGAGAATGCCGAATTTAGATGGGCTCGGCGTGCTGCAAAAAATGCGTGAAAAGGGTGATAAAACCCCTGTGCTGATCATTACCACATTTGAAGATTGTGATGTATTAGTCAAAGCCCTTAATCTAGGTGCTCGTGGGTATGTGCTTAAAAACATTGAACTTGAAGAACTCATTAGCGCTATAAAGCAGGTCGTTGCAGGTGAGCGAGTATTGCAAAGTGCGGTGACTGATTTTTTACTCAAAAAGGAACTAAGCCCTCAGCTCTGCTTAACGGACAAAGAACAAACCGTATTGCAGTGTTTGTCTTTGGGTATGCCAAACAAAATGATTGCCAAAAAATTAGATAACTCTGAGGGGACTATTCGTAATCATGTGTCACAAATTCTTGCCAAATTAGATGTAAAAGACCGCACTCAGGCCGTTATAAAAGCCATTAATCAAAACCTAATTTAACACGCGAACAACACCAAATTACTATTTTTGATTAGGCTTAAGTGGTGCAATCAACATAAATAAGAGTAAACAAAACCAACTAATAAACAAACAGGCGACTATCCATGCGAGCTTTTCTTGGCGTTCCACTTTTTGTGACCTAGCAATGAGTATGATTGGCATCACCCAAATTTTGATTTCAGACATTAAAGATCTTCAGTGTCTGCTCATGGCACCGAACCGCCCGTCGACTCTAACTCATAACTGTCGGATAGACGACACCTGTTACCAAGTGTCGCCCTCCTAAGAACCGTACGTGCAACTTTCACTGCATACGGCTCAAGCCTTCACGAAGGCACCTAATTGGTACCCAGCAACTTATAAAGCAGCGAGATTAGGTTCATTCCAAGAGTTGCGGCATTGCCTCTTTGCTTTTCTCTTTGCCAAGTATTCTTGGTATAAAGGATCAAAAGGCGTAGCTTCACTCCTGATTTTCACATGTCTCTCTATTGGCACCTTAGCTATTTGAAA
>NZ_JACDWU010000156.1:0-4320 GCF_016464045.1 Pseudoalteromonas sp. bablab_jr011
AAGCGGTACAAACGATGGCAAAGCCGAATTTATTATGGGGTCATTTAACGTAATGATTGAAGGCAAACCCGCAGCTCGCCAAGGCGACCCGATGATATCAAATAATAAAAATACCCCACCCATGCCACTTATGCAGTCTGGTGGCCCCGCACCAAGGGGGCTTAAAGTGCAAGTTAGGGATAGCTTGAGTGATGCAGAAACAACACATGGAGCGAGTATTTTAGTCAAAGGTGTTGATAGTAACGATGCATCGCTTGGTGCAATAAAAGCGACTCAAGGTGCAAGTGAGCAAAAAGTGCCAATTGCAGATAAGCAAAACATCAGTGGCAAAAACGCGTCAATTAATTTTACGGCAGGTGCTTAATATGGGGTTAATTAAATTAGATTCGGAGATAAAGGGTGAATGTGGAAGTTCATATATACCGTTCGGTTATGCTGATCCTTTTACTTTAGATAATCCGCCAAGTGACAATAAAGCGCAATTTATTTCGGTTAAACCAACCGTTTTTACTGAAGCGTCCCTTGATAAAAACAAAGCTAAACCAGCGCAATTTCAAGTGTTAGGAGAAGACGCGCGACCTGTTAGTAACTTAAACGGTTTTTACTATATATTCGTTAATGGTTATTTATGGCGTGAAATTGCAGCTGTTGACAATGGTTGTTTATCTGAAGTTGATTTGGCAACTGAATTTGGCAAAAACGAGCGTTCATATTCGGGTTTAGTTACCCAAACAATCTTGCTGCCTAAGAAAACAAATGGTTTAAACTGTGAGCCAGGTTCACTTAGTAACCCCACGGTACAAGTTGCTTTTTCCATCGCCCAATGGTCATGGCAGTATATTGTGAGCCTCGGCGGACTGTACAAAGATGATCCAAGACAAAAAAGTGCTAACGCCACTGCACCTACACATGTTGAAGACCAAGGGTTAGCTGATTCATTACGAAACGCTCGCTGTCAACAAATTGATTTAGCAGTAGCAGAGCGTGAAGGCCAAATTACAATACATGACCCAGGTGGCATAGCGCTTTCTCTGTTAAATAAGTGTCAGATGATTTTTTTACAGCTACAGCTTGAGAATAAAAAGCTAACAGATAAGAAACATTATGATTCAGGTGTGTTGGCTTATCAAGCGATGCTAAATGATGATTTGCATGAAAAAGTGATGCGCGATCATTATATATTCCCACATCGAACTTCGATGACTCCTATAAAAACCAAAAAAGAGGGATATGCAGACTTAAGTTCTGGTGCAAAGTTTTTACGTAGTGGAGCAAAGCATCTAGACAAAGAATATCTAGAGCAATACTTGTCAAATGACAAATTAGAGAAATATTTAAAGGAGTTACCAATAGCACAAAAAGAGTTTGTTGATTTTTTACAAGACTTAAATAACGACTCACCTTTAATTTCTAAGCAAAGTGATTATATTGGTTTAGCCCCTGTTATGAATGATTGGGTAGCCTTTGAAAATGTAGATTATTTATTTGGCTTTAATTTTATTACTAATGTATTAAATATGTTGAGTATCGACGATGTTTCAACTGGTGTATTTAGAC
Source organism: Pseudoalteromonas sp. bablab_jr011 (assembly GCF_016464045.1). Lineage (NCBI taxonomy): Bacteria > Pseudomonadati > Pseudomonadota > Gammaproteobacteria > Alteromonadales > Pseudoalteromonadaceae > Pseudoalteromonas > Pseudoalteromonas sp. bablab_jr011. Next base: position 1,558 of record NZ_JACDWU010000156.1, read on the forward strand.
CTTGGAAAGAAAAGTTACCTGCTGAAATCGAGCGTAAAAATAATATAAATAAAGCCACAAGCGCAATAGAAAGCTTTTTAAAAGCAACGTTTGAGCAAGGCAATTGGTTATCTGACTGCTTTATGATCCCAGAAGGGCACTTCGATATAAATCAGCCTGGGAGTGTTGTATTAAACAAGTTGCCGGAAGAAAAAAATAATGGCGAAGCTAAATTTAGATTTGAAGAGTTTAAGCGCATTCATAAAAAGTTGATCGAAGAAAAGCAAGAGCAAGACAGCTTATTAGCTAATAAAGGTTTAAAAGAGTTTTTTGGTAAAGCAAAAGATGCGGTGGGGTATTTAACCGGTGCGTGGGGGCGTGTTGCAAGTCAATATCAAAACGGCGTTTTAAAACCACATACTGTAAAAATTAGAAACTTAATGGTCTCATATAACAAGGCGCTTGGAATTAGTGACTTTGCAGATATTCATGTTAAACAAGCTGGGGCTGTATTAGGTGATAACCCATCAGTAATAGGCATAACCAATTATAAGCGTACGCAAAACAATAGGCAGCAAAGGCGTGCAATGTTACGTGAAAGCGTGAAAAATCCGCCGCCAAATGCTGTAACGATTTATGATAGTAAAGAAAATGTAATTGCCTCTGAAGACCCGAAAGCATTTGGCAGTAACAAAGGCTATTTTAACCCAAAAAATTGGACAGATTATCATGATTTAATCGGTAGATATGATTCGATCGAAGGTGAATTAGTAGTAGTACCTAAAGCACATCTGTATGCAAGAGCGTATGATAACCCTGACTTTAAGCTAGGTGCCGTTGAGACAGTCAAGCTCAAAGGTGTGAGAGTTTTAGAGCACAACTTACCAATGGTGATGTTAGCGTTTGAAATATTTAATGCTAACGAGATGATTAAAAAGTTTAAGGCAGGGGGCAATGTAGATGCTAAGTTTTTAGCCGATTCATTGAATGTTATTTTCAGTCTAGCTACTCTTTCAGTTGAAGCTGCTTCATTTAAGATTTCAAGATTGTCTAGTTTCTTAAAGACAGAAATCGATCTAATCATTAAATCAGTACAGGTTACAAAAATAATAGGCGCTGTCGGTCTAGCCTTAACATTGGCTATTACGGTTTTGGATGTATACAAATCTACGCAGAAAAATGATAGGGATGCAGCATTTTTTCATGCATTAAGTGGAGCTGTCGCTATAGCTGGTTTTATATATCTTGGTGCGGCTTTATTTACCACACCTTTAGGGTGGGCAATAATCGCAGTCGGTTTGATTATCGCAATTATTGCCACATTAGTTACAGATAATAATTTAGAAACATGGACTAAAAATGGCCCCTTTGCAAAAGACGCAGATGACCGTTGTACTGATAGTTATAAAAAATGGCACACTCAACCAAAAGAGTGTTATGCCGCATTAGTAGGCACATTGATGAACCCAAATGTCACATTAGGTGTAAATAAACTCACCGATACCCATTGTCAATTGATCATTGATATAGATACACCAAATTTTGCTTTAGGGCAATCAGAGGTATTCGTTCAAGTTTACCAGATAGAAGATGAGGGAGTTTTACATTTTGAGCAGGAATTTCGCTACGATCATGAAAACTGGCAAATAACACAAAAAGAAAATACTGAATCAGGGGCTATAACTGGGTTTAAATATACCATACCGATATTATCAATGTGGCCAAAACACTTTGAAGTTGATTGGGAAGTAAAAGTACAATATCGCTTAGATAAAAATGTTACCTTGCCCTATGTGGATATTGATGAGCGTAATGAATGGGAAGACAGTGAAGTACCCGATAAGGCATGGATAATAAAGGAAATAGAATATGCTTGAACAATATGCTGAAACAGCCTATGAAGGTCAGCAGAATCCAAAGTTCAGAAATAAAATTGCTACAGATGAACGTGATTCTATGTATTGTCGTTATCAAAGTAAGCAGGCAATATACCCAAGAGGGAAAGTGTATGGGCATTGTTATGACAGTAGTCAAAAAAACTTTTATAAAAACAACCTAAATGGGAGGTATGAAAAGTATCGTTCTATTTTTTGTGCAAAGACAAGTAACTTAACATTAGCTCTATCAACGAATCCATCTAATATAATCGACTTGATAATATTTTCATGGGTCTTGTTACATTTTATAGCCTTGTTATCGGCTTTTTTTATTCCTTTATTTGCATTGTTACTAGGTTCGGTTAGTTTGGCTACCGATATTGTTATTTTGTTATTTTGTTATTTAGTTGTTTCAAAATCTTTAAATTTCATTATTTGGCCATTTATAAGGAAAAAGTACAATCTGGCTGTTATATTTGACCGGGTAACAGGGAAAATGGCAACCCCTACAAGTGACGCTAAGAGTTTAGACGAATTACCATTTGAAGAATTCAATGCGCATTACAAAGTGGCCCATAATCCTAATAGTGGCTTTCCAAATAGAGGTTTTACGCTTTTACATTTTAAAAAAAGTATGAGATATGAAAAAACGTATGCTAATCAGGTTGCTCCTTCATTAATCCATTGGGAATTATTACAAAATTTTATGGATGTTACTCAACCCTTAGCAGATATTCCACAATTTGAATATTACCGTGAGTTTGACAAAACAACCGCAGAGTTTGATAAAGCGAATGGTCGTCCAAAATATTTTTGGTATCGGGTTGATAAATCATTTTTAAAGCAAATGACCCAAGCAGATGATGAACTTTTAAAAGAATTTAATGATGATGAGCAACTAGATAAT
>NZ_JACDWU010000157.1:0-6436 GCF_016464045.1 Pseudoalteromonas sp. bablab_jr011
AAGCGGTACAAACGATGGCAAAGCCGAATTTATTATGGGGTCATTTAACGTAATGATTGAAGGCAAACCCGCAGCTCGCCAAGGCGACCCGATGATATCAAATAATAAAAATACCCCACCCATGCCACTTATGCAGTCTGGCGGCCCCGCACCAAGGGGGCTTAAAGTGCAAGATAGGGATAGTTTGCAAGCTGAAAATGCAGGGAAGAAAATCATAGTTAAATTATCTGGAGCAGAAAAGCTAGACGAAGACGGGGTGAATATTCAATGAGTGATTTAAGTGTCGCAGACAAAATTAATATAAAAAATGCTCACAGAGAACTAGTTTTTGAACGCCAATCAGATGGTGCCAAAAATGTATCACTGATGGTTAAAGATGAGTCAGTTGATAGAAGTCAAAAAGGTTTTTACAAAATTCCTTTATACAAAGTGGATGCAAAAGAAGAAAGTGATAATACAGCTGATATTGAACTGGTTCATATCTTTCCCATTAGATATGCACACCCTGCTGATGAGATAGATAATCATAAAACGAATCTCAGAGATGGTTACTTATACATTTTTGTTGATGGTCATTTATGGCGTGAACTCAAGGTTACTACTCAGCAAAACGTGACGCGTTTTAATGATGTTAATCTTGCGTGGCAAAAAGGCGTCATGACATGGAAACAAAATAAAGGTTGCAGAGATGCAACGGGCGAAGAACTCAAAACAGTTATTGTGCCTTATAAACTAAATGGGCAAACCTGCGAGGTTCAAGTAGCGTACTCTGAAGTGCAATGGTCTTGGAAGCAAATAGAGCTTTTTGGCGGCCTTAACCCTGAAGATCCAAGATTAAATTATGGCGAGCCAGTTAAACCCGGCGATAATAATAGTGATGCGCAAATATTACGAGGTGATAGGCTTTTCACGTTAGATAAACTCGGTGATTTTGAACAAGGCTATAATAGCGCCAAACTACCTAAGCATGTTGTGCTTGATGTTGTTAATCAAGCGGGTGTGTATTGTCCAGTTATTCCTGACCAGATAGGCAAAGTACGCCAAGCCGCTGCGGATATTACATTAACGCGTTCTGTTATTAGTTCACTGCCGATAGAGCAAGTCGCAAATGGACAAATGGTGTCGAGTGTTGCTGAGTTCACAAAAGAGCAAAGGGGTCAGCTCGAATTAGCATCGTTTGTTCAACAAACCTTTTTTGCTTTTCCACAGTCTGTTTCAGACAAGTTAGCAACCTATGGTGAAGACAGTGTTTCTGAACAAGAGCAAGATATTGCTGCTGATTATAAAAAATGGGTAGATAACAAATTTGATAAAACAGCGTTCAGAAAATTTTTAGCAACAGCAAAAGTGTTCGAGTTAGGCGAATACATCAATGAATTAAGAGCCAATGTAAAAGATATTATAGAGGATGAAGATAGCGCCTCTAGTTTTTATCAATGTACAAGGGATTATGCATACCATACGGGTAATCGAAGGCTCGATATGTATCAACTCATGTGCGATGTATTAGCTCCACTCAAAGATTTAACGGCAGACTTGCTTCGTTCAAGTGTAGTGTATGACAAAGACGCACAAAAGCTTAAGCAAATAGACCGTAATGACTTAGGCCAGCATATCATTTTAAAAGTGTTAGGTACCCACCCTGAAGACACTAGCAATCGTGCAAACGTATTGAAGTTACACAAGTTACTTTTTCCTGATGAAAAGTGCAGTAACCCAGGCTTAACCGATTACTTAAATTTTAGAGACCCTGACGACCCTAAAAATATCGATTTTGATATGGATGAGTTTTATGCCCTTGAGAGCAAAGACGATGGACTTAATGGTTACATTGAAGGTGATTTAACGCAAGTATTTAGGCGAAGTAGTCAAGCTGTATGGGGCTTTTTTAATATCATAATGGAAGTCCCCTCTGCTACATATTCAATGTCTCAAGGTAGCGGAACAATTAAAGATGTGTTTACTGCTCGCATGCAAAAGCAATCGAGCTTACAGCGAGAAAGCAATAAGGTTCAGCAGCAAATAGCAAACTTAAAAGAACAAATAAAAAATAAACAAAGCGAAATTGAAAGCTCCGAAAAATCACGTAATGATCTAATTCAAGAAGCGCGTAACCAAGGGATTGATGGCGATGACATCACCGAGCAATTAAACAGACAGCTTAAACAAAAAAACAAAGAACTAGAGCATTACAAAACATTGCTTAAACAAGCAAAAACAAAAAGTAGTGTAACCCGCGCGCATTTATCAACCCTGAAAAGTGTGGGGCTAGACATGCTTAATAGTGAGGCTCGTATTAAGTCAGTGGCGATGTCGTACAACCCGTATCAAAAAATAATGCATTTAGCACATATGATCTCAGACGACTTGCTTGTTGAGATAGATATTGATGTTAACGACTATTATCAAGGCAACTTGCCCGATTCAGTCGTGCCGCTTAATTTTGATAGCCGCTCTAAGCGTGCCGAACAACGCATTTTAGAGTTTAATAAAATAACCGAAGGAATTGATGAAGCATTGAGTCAGGGTAGTTACCCTGGTAATGGTGGAACGCGCCCGATTGTTAAACTTAAAGTTAACGATAAAGTAACGATACCCGCCCGGTTAGACCTTATTACAAGTTTAGATGGCTCTTTAAATGAACTTGAGGCCATGGTTACTAAGCAATACTACCAAGCAGACAGCGCCAGCGAAAAAGTGATTAGAAAAATGGTGGTACTTGATAAAAGTAAGTTGGCTGACTTGAAAGCTTATAAGAAGCTATTAGATGAAGAGTTAAAAGAGTTTGAGAAAGAAAAGCTTAAAAGTAACTGGGATTTAACAGGATACAAAGATCACAATAAGTCTCTCAAAAAATACGCACAAACAGCATTTGGTAAACAGCAACAGGGTAAAGTAGGCTCAGCCAGTATTGGTATATTGCCGTTTGTTTCTGGCTTAGAGGCCATTAACTTTTATACCGTAATAACGGGTGATGGCGTGAGTGCCATGGATAAAACATCAGCGGCATTTGATTTACTTGATGTAATGGTGAATATAGGTAAAGACCTTGTTGAGCGGCGTTATGGTATGCCAAGCTCAGGTCAGTTAATTCTTTATGCTGATAATAAAGTACCTGCTAGTGAGTTTACTAAAAAAATACTCAGAGGAAGAGTCAGTGTAATTACCGCGAAAGTAATATTGTTTTACGCCGCCAATGTAGCGACATTGGTTGCAGGTGCGATTAGTACTTATGTGGCTGTAAGAGATGCCGTTAACGAATATAACAAGGGCAATGTGGGGCTAGCTACAGCTAACTCAGTAATGGCTTTAGGGTTTTTAAGCATGACCGCAGCGTCGGGCATTGCTATTGTCACTAAAGGGGCATCTGCATTAATTGCTGTTTTTGGTATCGCTGGCTTAGTGATCATCCTCATTGCAGCAGGGCTTATTTATTATTTTAGTGAATCAGAGGTTGAAGCTTGGTTGCATGCATGCCCATGGGGTAAGGCTGCTTTTATTAATGATGGTTCAACAAGTGTACGAGCAGAACAATGGCGAAATCGGCCCGATTTAGCGCTTCTTGATATATACAACGTACTTTACAAGCCTTATACAAAAGTCATCGCAAATGAACACGCAAAAACAGTCTCAATGGGCTTAACTGCTCCCGTAACAGCAGTGAAAGAAGGTGTTGATACAAAGGTTAGTTGGCGAATGCTTCCACCTGATAAGGGCATGCTAAATTATTACGCTGCATCATTACTAACTGATTATGACACTAGACTAGCAAGATATAGCAAGAATAAACACTTTACTGAAATTCCATTAGATTCGGTTATTTTCCTTAAAAGTATGTGGGCGTTGCAGCCTGCTCGAACGGGTTGGTAAGCAGAAATAAATAATCACATTTTGTTGACAGAGCTTGGATTAAAACCTGGCGATCAAATCGAACTTAAATTAGAGGCGACAGTGTACCCAGAAGGTAAAGGTCAACCTACAATTCAGGGCTTTAATAGTCTTTATGGTTTACCAATCGAATATTACAAGGTAGGTGAAAAGCCAGGGTTTTTATCTTGGGGCGATGATCGCAAGTTCAGCCACCGAATTGGCAAAGTGATCAGTCAAGCTGTGATAAATTTATAAAAAGTATAGCGCGTAAGGAATAGCAATGAGCGAAAATCAATTAGATACTGATAAAATAAAAAAAGAAACGTTAGAATATATAAAGCGCGAAGATCAAGAGCGTGAAGATTGGATGCGTGCAAACCCAGAAGAAGTCGATAGGCGTTTTGATGAGTTCAAAGCAAAGTTTAGTGCTGAAGATGAAAAAAAAAGGCCTGAACGAATTAGGAAGCTAAAAGAATGGAAAAAACTTAACCCAAGAAAAAAACCGATTTATGCAAAAGACAAAAACATTAGGCAATTAGCAACCAGTGGTGCGCCGAAAACCCTGGCAGAGACCCAACAAGAGCTAAAGATAAAACCATCAAACAGCTCGCCTTAGATGAGGAGGCGGTGGTTCGGAGAGAGGAGTTTCGGAGAGATAACCCTGAAAAAGCGGCTGAAATAAGAAAGCGAACTAGAAACGAAAGTAAATACCGAAAGGATAGGCAAACCTATAACGAACAACTGCCAAGAGACTATTTACATAAAGATAGTTATGAAACGCGATTAAAAAAAGCAGAAGCACTCAATGGCTGCCGCTTCAAAACTCGTACCTTTAAAAGTAAGCGTTTTACGGATCAATATGCAGCAGAGCTTGAATCCCCTAATCGTGGCTCAACACTTGAGGGGCATTGGGTAGAGAGCGATGGTAAGCAGTTGGCTATTTCATGGTTTGGAGGCTGGTCTAATTTATTTACTATTTTTGGTTTCGGTTGTACGAGTCTCGCTTTAATGGTTTTCTTTTTTCATATCATAATGTTAATTGGGAATGGACTTGAATATTTTTGGGTGATGGCGTCAATCTATGTGACGCTCTTTAGTTTGGGTTTATTTATTTTAAAACACCGCGCCATATTAGCGCACCGAGATAATTTTTACTTTAATCGCCATACCGGCCTTGTAAAAACTCCGCATACCTTATTTAGAAAACCGTTTTACTTACCTTACGAAGACATTGTTTGCTATGGCGCAAATGAGCGTAATGTCGGTTCAGCCCGCGGTGGCTCACGTGTATTTGTATCACTTATGGTGCCGTTAAAATACCCTAAACATTATCGCTTTACCAAGCCCACTTTTTATGTAGGTGGTTCAAATCGTGAATGGGATTCACTGGCATACGCCACAGCCATGACCTTTATGGATACATCCATCCCGCTTGGTACTCACTTATATCAATCGATAGAGCATTACTTCAAAATTGATAAAGACATAACAGAAAAGCACGGATTCCCTGAAGAGCTAAAACCCTATTTAGATCCAGTAGATTGCCAAGTGAATAGAGAAGCCGTGTGGTAGTGAAGCTAGTTTGGTTTGTACTTACGCAAAGGAGTGGCGCCGAACTGTAAATAAATAGTTAGTAATACAGTTCGGTAGTAAGGAAGTTGAATATGCAGAAACCGCTTATCGCGGAAAACAAGCTTCAAAATTTAGAAATGAAATCGCAACAGATGAACGTGAATCAATGTATTGCCGCTACCAAAGTAAACAGGCGCAATTTCCTAGGGGTAATGTGTTAGGTCACTGTTTTGATAACTCTCAAATATTAGAATATAAAATGAATCTAAGTGGTACTGCAAACCGGCATCGCAGTATCCTCAGTCAAGGCAAGAATCGACTGGAACTTCCATTAGCTTCTGAAGCAGTCAGTTTCATCGATAACTTAACTTTCTTCTGGGGGGTCATACACATTTCTGTTTTATTTCTTTTGATAGCATTCCCAGTCGCCAGTCTTTTTTTAGGAGATATTGGAGAAGCTTTCAATAGTTACATTTTTTTGTTGCCTATTTGGTGTTTTTCAAAAATTCTGAACTGTGGAATATGGCCATACTTTAGGCCTAATTTTAAATTAGCAGTTATTTTTGAACGTAAAACGGGAATCGTAAAAGTGCCAAGGAAAGGTTCTAAAAGTTATTCTTATTTAAGCTTTGAACAATTTAACGCGCATTATAAAGCTACTCATAATCCTAAGAGTGGATTTCCACACAGGGGATTTACACTTTTACATTATAAAGAAAATCGTCATTATGATGTTGCTTACAATAATGAGATAACTTGCAGCTTCCATCATTGGGAACTATTACAAAACTTTATGGATGTTACCCAGCCTTTGGCCGATATCCCACAATTTGAATATTATCGAGAGTTTGATAAAACAACCGCAGAGTTTGATAAAGCGAATGGTCGTCCAAAATATTTTTGGTATCGGGTTGATAAATCATTTTTAAAGCAAATGACCCAAGCAGATGATGAACTTTTAAAAGAATTTAATGATGATGAGCAACTAGATAAT
>NZ_JACDWU010000158.1:0-354 GCF_016464045.1 Pseudoalteromonas sp. bablab_jr011
AAGAAAACGGTTTTCGATGTTTCTCTATCATCTGACTTTAGGATCGAAGAGGTTGAGATAGACAAAGATCACATTCATATGCTGATTACAATCGGCACTCGATATTCAGTAGGCCAGCACGCAAGGAGGATTAAGCAAGCCACAACCGCTAAAATCTGGAAATCATTTCCTTATCTGAAAAACCAATTTTGGAAAGAGAAAACATTTTGGTCAGATGGGTACTTTGTGTGTTCTGTAGGGAATGCAAGCGCAGAGACTATACGAAAATATATCCAAGAGCAGGGGTGACACCTATTCATCCCCGCGACATCACTTTGTTCTGATCACGGGGTTTTCTCGGTGAGTTTAGATAAA
>NZ_JACDWU010000017.1:0-23023 GCF_016464045.1 Pseudoalteromonas sp. bablab_jr011
AAGCAAATTGCGCACATAGAAAAGGCGCTCAATGCGAGGCCGAGAAAATGTCTAGGGTTTAGGCAACCAGCGGTAATATTCGATGAATTACGCAAAGCAGCCTAATTTAGCGAGTGGTGCACTTCGGACTTGAATTCGCGGCACAGTGGTATTAATTAAGCGCATTGCATTGGTATAGTTTAATAAACAAAAAGGGGCTGTGTGCCCCTTATGTTTACTGAAAATCCCACGATATATTCGATACAAGGCCACAGGGCTCACATCTAAAATCAAATAAGCCAAACCATGGCTCAGGCAGTTTCCAGTCACCATCACAGCTTGGACAACGTCGTTTGAGTTCTGATTCTTTATCAATACCACCAACACGATATAAGTAATAGTAGACAGGTTTTTTAGTCAAATAACTTATTCGCTTAGTAATGTCTTTACCACGACGATACAAATCACTTTGTGTGCTCGCCATTTCCTCAAGGGCTGGAAACTCGCAACGCGTAGCGCCATTGATCTGGATTTGATCGCATGCTTGCCAGTCTTCTTGCCATTTGATCAGTGTTTTGTAATCACCATTAGCAATGGCTGGAATACGAAACAGGGGGACAGGCAAAAAGTCATCACCACAATAAAGTGGGCTGCAGGTATGCACATAAGTGGTGTATAAAATATAACACGATGGGTCCTGACACGCGTCAGCCCCATTTGAATGTATATCTTGGCCGATCACTTTCACTTTAGGCGCTAACAATCCCGCCGAGTGCAGTTGCTCAATGCTGTGTTTAACAAACGGGCTGTTGTTAAGCGGGTGCATCGCATCTTCGGTTGGGCACATAACACGCGTAATAAAATAGCCATCTTTTAAAACAGTGGGGAATTCATCACCGATTATTTGGCCATTAAATCGCAATGCATTCACAAGGCGGTTTATTGCCTGTTCAGCAAGCTCTAGGGTGGTATCTTGGTAGCAATCAAAAGTCAGATCGACAACAAACATTATTTTTTCTCAAGTAATGCTAATAACCTATCTAGTTTTGCTTCAATACGATCTAATTGACTTTCTTTTGGCGCACTAACATGTTCATTTGACGGGTTATTAATGAAATTTTTAATTGAATCCGGATTGTTTTTATACTGACTAACAGCTGCAATAATTACAGGCATTGGCATCGGTTGTGATAGTTTGCTTTTTGTTAGCGCAACTGTAGGGGTTTTACCTTCATCAAGAAGGGTTTTAATTGCATCAAATACAACGGCATTCATTTTTGTATAAACTCTTATTAAAGAATAAAAAGCACTGTAGCGTATGGGCTGCAATGCGCGCGTATGGTAGCAATAATAGAGGTGATGTGAAATTACTTTCCTTATCCATAACCCAAAATTGGTAGATTTTAGGTTATGGATAACTAATCGTGTGTTTATTGACGCAATCGGGCGTCTAATTCATCAATAACCTCACTCCACGCCCCATCTTCAGCTAAAGATTCTGCTAGAAAATGTTGCTGAGCTTCGTCCCAGAATGGAGCCTCCTGTAGTAGGGTGGTATCAGACAGCTGATGCGAGGCAATAAATGCATCGATTTCACTTTCTTTGCTGGGTAAACCTAATTGTGCAAATAAGGTCGAAATATCATGTTTTGTCGTATCCATAATTCTGCTCCTTGTGTATGGCGGTCTTTATTACTGCTCAACCATAATAATGATGAACAGCAGTTTAACTCACGCTGAATTTGTCTTTAATCGCGCTTGGGTATATACCTTATAGTCTAGTACTAAAAATAATAAAACACAGAAAAGGATGAGTATGACAACTGTTGCTGAACCCGAGACCTTACGTGTGCAATACCTAAGTGCTGAAGATATCAGCACGGCCGCTAGTCTTATTTACCAAGCCTATCATGATGACCCCGTACTTCAGAATGTGCTGGGCTACAAAGAAGATAATCCCAGTAAGTATGAAACCAAACTACGCGCTTTAGTACGTGAAGAGCTCGCGAGCTTTTGGCAAGAAAAACAACCTTTAATTGGTTTGTACTCGCAAAGCCGATTAAAAGCCATTGCATGCGTGTTTGATTCATCCAGTGAGTTACAAGCAGAGCGCTATTGGCACTGGCGTTTAAAGTTAATGCTTAGTGCAGGATATCTACAGACAAATCAACTTATTGAAAAAGAGCGCACAATTCGTGAAATGTTAGCTGAAAAAGGGCAGTATTTGTTTTTAGCGTTTATCGCTGTAGACCCTCATTTTCAGGGGCAAGGTTTAGGGCGTTACTTACTTCGAGGACTAGATGATTTAGTAGACAGCCACCAACAAGTATCGGGTTTAGCCGTATTTGTTACACGTGGTGAGCAGCGTGAATTCTTTAGTTCCGAAGGGTTCGAAGTCTTTAAAGCATTAAGCTTTAATCAGGTCGAAGGTGAGTTAATGTTCAAAGCGGCGAAAGAGTAATTGGGACGTTTTGGAAAGTAGCGTGTGCGATTTCTCTTACATTGCTGTGAGTATTATCACTTTAATACAGTTATTTTTGTACCTAAAATGGCTTATTTAAATGATTTATAAAGGATTTATTGTTTTTTGCAATTTTGTGACTTAAGAAAAATTACTTTTTATGCCTATCTACATCTCAGGAATTCTCTAAACTTAACCATGTCAAGAAGACACAGGTTCAATGAATGAACTGATGCCAAGGATTAGGATTATGGCACACCAAGCATGATGCTTAAGCAGGAAGCAAAAGGACAAGTTCTAAGGAAGGCAAGGACGAACAAGGACACTGCCAGGACGCAGTACAATTGCGGAGCAATTGAAAAGGATTGACCAAAGGATGATATTAGCAGGAAGCTAAAGGAGCGTTTGGAAACGTAGAGGATAGCCAGTGAAGGCAAGTGGACGACACTAGGATGTGTTAAATGTGACATGATGTTGCATGGTGGGTGTATCGGATGTATACCCGTTCAGGGGATAGATGAAAACGGCAGCTTCGGCAAAAGTACGGATACTTTATCATGGAAGTAGCAAGATTGGGGCGTGGCTTGAAGCTACGCCTTAGTTCTTTATGGGGTTGTATTTTTAGCTGAGCAACTTAGTATTGTTAACTCGCAACTCGCAACTCGCAACTCGCAACTCGCAACTCGCAACTCGCAACTCGCAACTCGCAACTCGCAACTTAGATCTTATGCGGTGGTATCACCACACTTTTCAGCATTTCATTTTCCATAAACAGCACACCTTGATAGACACTTTCCCCATCACTTGAGAATTCAAAAATAAACTCGCTTTTGATGCCGGGTTTGCCATTTTTTAGAATGCCAATACGTCGCTTATTACATGCAACACTCACCAATTGCACATTTAACTGTTCAATTTGCCTTTGTGCATGAAGATTGGCGGCCTCAGCTACTTTTCTGTTTAACCAAAAAAAGTAGATAATGCTGCCAATAATGATGAGTGTCCATAAACCTGCCATTTACGAAAATAACCTTCCTATTGCACGCGCGAGTGTTTCGCTGCGATTTTCTAAACGTAACAAACCTAATAAGTGAGGTCGAATAGTTGGAATTGCAACTAGGTCTGTGAAAATACTCACAAACAACTGTTCGATATCGGTGTGATGCGCACAACAATCCATAAACACATGTAGGCGCGCAGGATCTTCTAAGGTACTAAAGCAACGTCCGGCAATGGTTAAAAGCACATCTGAATGCGTGTTCATTTCAGAGTTCAATACGGCATCAACCAGTTGGGCTGTTAAACCTTGTGCTGATGCTTTTGATATACTGCGAAGTGCAGCGACGAGTGCTATCTCATCTTTTTGCTCTATGGCATTTAAGCCATAAGCTAAAAGTTGCTCCGCAAAAGCGGGAGGAATTGTAACGTGTTCAAGCATAGCGCTGAGTGGTTGTAACACTTCAACAGGTAGTTGCGGCCACGCTGATTGCAAGTTAGTTAGGTTTTTATCGTTGTCTAATCGCATTGCGAAATCAGCAATGCCTTGTACAGCAACACTTTGCCAATTTTCAAAACCTAGGGTGCCAGAAAAATAAAGTTGTGCATATTCATAATATTGCGATGCACTTTGTTTGAGTAAGCACTTAACTTGGGCATTAAATGCGGCCAATTTATTGGCGTTTGGTGTAAATACATACGGGTTATTGTCGAGCTTGCCTTCGGCATTTTCACCGGTAATTTCGGTACCTAATGCTTCGATGACCATGTTCGCAAAATGATCACGGCTAGCACTGACTAAACGGCTTTGTTCATCGAGTGGGAACTTCAAAAACCAGACATAAGGCTCTTTGGATGCTTTGACATCCCAAAACTGAATCGCAAGCCAAGCGTGACCAGCAAGAGGGTAAGGGTAAGGGATTTTAGTTTCTTCAATCGCAAGAAATTGTTTTTTGTCTAACTTAGTGATGTGTCTACCAATATCAAAAGCACGCCATGTAGTGCCCGCAGCATCAAGAAGTTGCCCTAAAGTAGCAATTTGCTCTGTCATAAAATCCCAATCGTCGTTTATAAATCGTTATAAGATGCGAATTATACGCCATACCATGGCGCCTTGGAACAGGGTATAATAAGTCCAAAGGTTTTAAGAGTTATATAATGTATCAACAGACTTTGGCGCTGCTGCGCGAATTACAAACGACACTCCAACGTCATGAACTATGGCAAACAGCTGCAATTGATCCTGCAGCATTAAATTCATCTGTTCCGTTTTGTCATGACACCATGGCGTTTGAGCAGTGGTTACAATTTGTATTTATTGAAAAAATGCAGGTGTTAATCACCAATAACCAGCCATTGCCTCGAAACTTTGCTATTGCGCCTATGGCTGAAATGATGCTGGCACAACATGCCGGTGGCCATGATGTTATTAGCGTTTTACTAAAGCTTGATCAGCATTTGAGTGATAACCAAGATGGATGAAATTGTTAAACCGCACTATGAAGAGTTAACGGTTTTATATCGCGACGAAAATTATATCGCAATAGACAAACCGTCTGGTTTACTGGTGCATCGCTCATTTTTAGATAAACACGAAACACAATTTGCCATGCAAATGCTACGTGATCAAATTGGTCAACATGTGTTTCCGGTGCACCGTTTAGATAGACCCACCTCAGGTGTTTTATTGTTTGCATTGAGCTCAGAAGCGGCTCGAGACATGAATCAATTGTTTATTGATGGGCAAATAGAAAAGCGTTACTTAGCCTTGGTTAGGGGCTTTTTAAATGAGTCAATCTTCCTTGATAAGCCTTTAAAAGAAGAACTCGATAAAATAGCCGATAAGTTTGCTGATCAAAATAAGGCTGCACAAGAGGCGCAAACTCACTTTAACTGCTTGCACCAAGCTGCTTTGCCGATCCCAATTGGTAAATACCCCACTGTGCGTTATTCGCTAGTGGAGTGTTTTCCTAAAACGGGGCGAAAGCACCAAATTAGACGGCATTTAAAACATTTATCGCTACCGATAATTGGTGATGTAAACCACGGTGATAACCAACATAACCAATTTTTTAGAGAGCACTTTCAGCTGCGTCGTCTGATGTTATTTGCGTCTGAGCTAAAGTTTGTGCACCCTTATAATAAACAAGTAATAACGATTAGAGCCCCCCTTGGAGAGGCGATGTTAACGATTTGCCAGCAACTAGGCTGGCCAACAGAAGAAAAGGATTATTATGGCAACCATTAGTATTTTTGTCGGCAGTGTGTACGGCGGTGCAGAGCGTTTAAGTGAGCAAGTAATTGAGGTGATTGAAAAGTCACCGCACCAAGTACAGCTTATTGAAAATGGCACAGTAGAAGACATGCTGGCTGCTTCACATATATTGGTGATTACCTCGACCACAGGCCAAGGTGATATTCCTGATAATTTAGTGACATTGTACAGCCAATTAAATGATCAATTCCCCATGTTAACAGGCAAGCAGTATGGCATTATCGCTATGGGTGACCGCAGCTATGGTGATACATTTTGTGGGGCAGGGCGCAGTTTTGATGAACTATTTCGTGATTTACAGGCAAAGCCTGTTGGTCATCGCCTTGAAATTGATGCCTGTGAAGACTTTGAACCGTGGCCGGTAACTGAGCCATGGTTAAATGAATGGCTAACAAAAATTAGCTAATAGCTTATAGCCTATTCACACGTGCCGATTGGGGAAAGCAATTGGCACGGTCTGCGACTTTAAGTGCGCTCTTACTGTGCGATACCTCATTCACCGCGAGACACCTCCTGTAGTCGGTTTAACGGTGATTTTTATGATTTAAAGATTTAAATATCGGAATAATCACACTTTGCAATTAATGCCTGCCTAAATCGCGTTTAATTCTAACTGAAACTCGCATCTTTAGGTGGTTTGGGTATACTAACGGCTTCATTTTATGAGGCTGTTATGATTTCAAAAAACCAACTGAAACTTATTCGAGCATTAGGTCAGAAGAAATACCGCAAGCAATACAACCAGTATTTAGTTCAAGGTGAAAAAAATGTCCTTGAGTTATTAAACAGTGGTTTGAGTATCGCAAATATATTCGCAACCCCCGCGTTTATTGCCGCGCATCGCTCAGCACTTGCAGCCCATCAAATTATCGAAGCCGATGAAGACAGTCTAACGAAAGCCAGCACCTTGGTGACCAATAACGCAGCCATTGCTGTTGTTGATATGCCAAAGCAGCAAGCATTACCCACCTCGGGCCTTATTTTAGCGCTAGACGGCGTATCAGACCCCGGTAACTTAGGCACAATTATTCGCGTGGCGGACTGGTATGGAATTAACCATATAGTGACAAGCCAAGACAGTGCCGATGCATATAATCCAAAAACCATTAGTGCAACCATGGGGTCATTTGCCCGTGTGACAGTGTCGCAAACCGATTTAACGTGCTATTTACCGAGCTTAAACCTGTCCGTTTATGGGGCTTTTTTAGCGGGTGATAATATTCATCAAGCAAAGCTTAAACAAGATGCTGTTCTTTTAATGGGCAGTGAATCGCACGGTATTCGTCCAGATTGTGAAAAGCTGGTCACTGATAAAATAACCATACCAGCTTATGGTCAGGCTGAATCGCTGAACGTAGCCATGGCAACAGGCATTATTTTAGATAATTTTAAACGTCACGCTTAACCTTTTGTTATAAAATGAGTTAAATTGCAGAATAATAATAAAAATCGGTAAAACAACTAGATGCGCTTAAGCACCATAAAGTTAGCGGGTTTCAAATCGTTTGTTGAACCCACTAAAATCCCATTTCCTGATCAAATGACTTGTGTTGTCGGGCCTAACGGCTGTGGCAAATCAAATGTTATTGATGCGGTGCGCTGGGTGCTTGGTGAAAGTTCAGCTAAGAACTTACGTGGCGATGCCATGACCGATGTTATTTTTAATGGCTCAACCAATCGTAAGCCGATTTCACAGGCCTCTGTTGAGCTAATTTTTGATAATACCAGTGGTCATTTACCGAATACGTTTGCTGACAGGAACCAAGTTGCCATTAAGCGTTTGGTAACGCGTGATGGGCAATCTATTTATTTTCTTAATGGCAGCAAATGTCGTAAGCGCGACATTACTGATATTTTTTTGGGAACAGGGCTTGGGCCGCGAAGCTATGCCATTATAGAACAAGGCATGATATCGCGACTAATCGAGAGTAAGCCTGCCGATTTGCGTGTGTTTTTAGAAGAAGCCGCCGGGGTGTCTAAATACAAAGAGCGCCGACGCGAAACACAAACCCGTATTAAAAGTACTCGCGAAAACCTTGAGCGCTTACTGGATGTTCGTAAAGAGTTACAAACGCAACTCGATAAACTTGCTGTACAGTCAGTCGACGCGAAAAAATACCGTGAGTTAAAAGCCACAGAGCGGACTCTAAAAGGGCAAATTGCGGTTTTAAAGTGGCAAAAGCTGCATCAACAGCAAGTTGATAAGGCTGCTGAAATAGATAAGCTTAAAGAACAAATACAGTTTTTTAAAGAAGCCCACTCTGGTCATGATGATGTTTTAGCGAGCCTTGAGAATCAAGTACAGCTTGAGCAGCAAAAATTACAAGACGCACAACACGCGCAGCACCAAACTCACACTGAGTTAACGCGTAAAGAGCAGCAACAAATCAGCTTAAAGCAACAGCAGCAAAATATTAGTCAAAACTTGATTAAGCAGCAGCAACTGCAATTGCAAAACAAAGAGTTGCAGGCTGAGCAACACGCTGCGGCTTCTTTACTGCAAGAGCAGTTACAAGAAGCGATAGAGCAAAGTTTATTATGTGCAGAGCACGTGGCCGAAGTTGAACTTCACGCATCAGAACAACATCAGCACAGACATACTGCTTCACAGGAATACCAGCGTGCATTAGAGCAAAGTCAAACGCTCAGTAGTGAGGTGACAGTAGCCAAAAATCAGCTGGCGCATTTTTCGCAATCCATCGACCAACTAGAGACACAGCTTAAACAGCTTACGGACGAAATCAGTGAGCTTGAAGCGACTCCTGTTGCGACGCAGATTACTGAGCAGCAAACTCATATCCAAGCGCTCACCAAGGAACTTGCTCAACAGCAAACGGCTCTGAATCGGCTGACACAAAATCTAGCGCAAACAGAGACAGAGCAAGCACAGTTAGCGCAAGCACTACAACGGGTGCAACAACACAGCAATGAAAATAAAGCCAGTATTGCGGCACTGAGTTCAGTCCTGAGTGAGCATGCTGACAGTGACCGCACTTCTTTATTATCGCAATTAAAAGTAACGCCAGGTTTTGAGCCTCTCGTTGAGCAAGCTTTACTGGGTCTTGAGCATTTACAGGTCAGCAAAAATGCGCAGCCTAATAGTGTTTGGTCACAGACCCTTGCTGTGCCTGAACATTCATTAGCACAATACATTGAACAGGGGATTTACCCTGAATTGCTGACACGATTTGCATTTCAAGCAACGTTTGATGAAGCGATTCTAGCGGATCCATATTGGCTCGCCGTGATTGATGAAAAGGGCTGTATTTATGGTCGTAATTTTCAAGCTGATGCAAAAAAAGACACGGACAACTCACTGCTGTTAAAACATGCCCAGTTGAGTGATGCAGAGGAACTTGATGAAGAGCTCAATGAGCAAATCGCAGACAAGCAACAGCAGCTCGACAGTCACCTTACCAAAAAGAACACGCTCATCGCTGAAAAAGAGCAACACAGAGAGCGCATTCATCACGTTGCGCAGCAAATTGCCTCAGCAAGTACTCGCAGAGACATGCTCCTTGAGCAGCAAACGCAGTGGCAAAATCAACTGGCTAAATTACAGCTGCGCAAAACGTCGCTTAAAGAGCAAATGCAAGGTGTCGTTCAGCAACAAGAAAACCAACAATTGCGCCTAGAAGATTTGCTAGAACACCACGCAACGCTTGAAAGTAACCTTGAACAGGCTAAGCAAGTGCAAATGGATGCTGACAATCAGTATCGCCAAGTTGCGTCTCAATTAGAGCATTACAAGACACTTGCCCATCAAGCGAATTTAGCGGAACAAAAAGCCCGTAGTGAGTGTCAACTCAGTGAAACAAAATTACAACATGCTGATGCAGCACATACAGCCGCAAGTGACGCTGTTTTAGAATTAACAGCGCAGTTAGAAGAGTTAGTGATCCCGCTTGAAGAGACGGCAGAGCATATTGTGTTATTGCTTGAAAAACATCAACAAAGTGACGTTGAGCTAAAAAACTTGCAAGCGTCACTGACTCACGCTAAAAAGGAACTAGCGGATAAGCAGGCATCGCTTAAATCATCGCAATCAGAGCTAGTTACGTTGCAAGAACAACTGCAATCACTGGCGTTAGATGAACAAAGTTTGCTTGTAAAAGCGCAAGCGGCGCTGGAGCCACTTGAAGAGTTGGATCAACACTTAAAAACAGTGCTTGAATCACTGCCAGACAATGCCAACTTAAATAGTATGCAAAGCATGCTATCTAAAACGACGCAGGGCTTACATGAACTAGGGGCGGTTAACTTAGCCGCGATCGATGAGTTTGAGCAGGCTAAGCAGCGAAGTGACTATTTAGATCAGCAACTTGATGATTTAACTCAAGCACTTAATACGCTTGAGGGCGCGATTCAAAAAATCGACCGTGAAACAAAAAATCGATTTAAGGCGACGTTTGAACAAGTAAATAGTGATTTTGGTGAGTTATTTCCAAAAGTATTTGGCGGCGGAAGCGCTTACTTAGAATTAACCAGTGATGACTTGCTTGAAAGTGGTGTTAGTATAATGGCACGGCCTCCTGGCAAGAAAAATTCGACAATTCACCTGCTTAGTGGTGGAGAAAAAGCGCTGACCGCATTATCATTGGTGTTTTCAATATTCAGGCTCAATCCAGCTCCATTCTGTATGCTAGATGAAGTGGATGCGCCATTGGATGATGCAAATGTGGGTCGTTTTTGCCGTTTGGTAGAAGAGATGTCACAATCAGTGCAATTTATTTATATCAGTCATAATAAGATTGCTATGGAAATGGCAGGCAGATTGACGGGTGTAACTATGGCTGAACCAGGCGTTTCACGTATGGTTGCCGTAGATATCGAACAAGCTGTGCAAATGGCACATGCATAAATTTAGTTTGGCATATCAAATAATAAAGGTGAGGGGATGGCCGAAGAATTAAGATGGGCTTTAATCGTAATCAGTGTATTTGTCATTGGTGGTTTATTAATTCATGGTTTATGGTCTGTGCGCAAAAAGGATAATCCTGATGTTGAGCAGCAAGAACGGGTTGAGCCAAATGAAGCAAGTGCAGAAACGAGTGAATCTTCACAGCCTTATGCGCAAGAGCGTGATGAGCCTGAGTTTGGTGATTTAAGCTTTACTGCTGAAAACACCGAAGAGCCAGACGTTGAAGTCGAAGAAGCGGCTGACACTGAAGAGCAACCAGAATCGCCTGCACCGACAGACTTTATAATTGTGCACTTACAGATGCCAGAAGGCTTAGCAATGGAGGGCAGTCAATTACTGCCAGCTGTTAATATGCTAGGTTTCAAATACTCGGATGAAGGCTTCTTTAATCGCCATCTAGACCCTGCTGGAACAGGCCCTGTGTTATTCCGTTTAGTGAATATGTACAATCCTGGAACGTTTGATATTGATAATATGGAACAGTTCAGCACAGCGGGTGTTAGTTTGTTTATGACATTACCATGCGATGGTGATGGCCTAAGTGCCTTCAATATGTTGCACAGCGCTGCTAAAAAGTTAGCGGATGAGTTTGGTGCGACTATTTTAGATAGCAACCGTGAAGAAATGACGGTTGATAGCGTACGTGAATATGTTGAAAAGGTAAGAAGCTTTTCAGCGTAATCCATATTCGCAAGTAAATGATTGTTAGGCCACTTGGCGTTAAGTCGTCTAAGTGGCTTTTTTATGTAGATTTTTGAGGTTTTCATGTCCAGCCCTATCTTTGAGCAAATTAGTCAACTACGTGCCCAGTTAGAAGAGCATAACCATAATTATTATGTGCTGGATGCACCCAGTATTCCCGATGCTGAATATGACCGCTTAATGCGAGAACTAAGTAGCTTAGAGCAAGCAAATCCTGAGTTTCAGAGTCCTGATTCACCCAGCCAAAAAGTGGGTGGGGCCGCGCTTGATAAATTTGAACAAGTAACCCACCAAGTTCCTATGTTGTCGCTTGATAATGCTTTTTCACAAGAAGAGTTTGCGGCGTTTAATCGCCGAATTAAAGAGCGCGTGATGGATACCCGCGAACTCACATTTTGCTGCGAACCAAAGCTTGACGGTTTAGCTGTGTCGATTATTTATCGTAATGGTGTGCTGGTTCAAGCTGCAACACGTGGCGATGGTATGGTGGGTGAGAATATTACACAAAACGTGAAAACGATTCGTAATGTGCCATTAAAACTTCGCGGCAATGACTTTCCTGCTGAACTTGAAGTACGCGGCGAAGTATTTATGGACAGTGCAGGCTTTGCAAAACTGAACAGCGACGCTGAAAAGCGAGGCGAAAAGGTATTTGTTAACCCGCGTAATGCTGCGGCTGGGAGTTTACGTCAGCTCGATTCTAAGGTAACGGCAAAACGCCCATTAATGTTTTATGCATACAGCACAGGGCTGGTGGCTGATGGGCAATTGCCAGAAGATCATTACCAACAACTGGCAAAATTGACTGATTGGGGATTACCACTTTGCCCTGAAACTAAGTTAGTTGAAGGTCAACAGGCGGCGCTTGATTATTACCAAGACATCTTAGCGCGCCGAAGTGAGCTTGCCTATGAAATTGACGGTGTGGTTATTAAGGTCAACGACAAAAAGCTCCAAGAGCGCTTGGGCTTTGTTGCTCGCGCTCCTCGTTGGGCTATTGCGTTTAAGTTTCCAGCTCAAGAAGAAATTACACAACTTTTAGATGTTGAATTCCAAGTAGGCCGAACGGGTGCAATTACACCGGTAGCACGTTTGGAGCCCGTATTTGTTGGCGGAGTGACTGTATCGAATGCCACTTTGCATAATGGGGATGAAATAGCCCGTTTAGGCGTTAAAATTGGCGATACGGTGATTATTCGCCGCGCAGGCGATGTAATCCCTCAAATTACCCAAGTGGTACTGGAGCGTCGTCCTGAGAGTGCAAGAGAGATTGTATTCCCAACCACTTGTCCAATTTGTGACTCGCATGTAGAGCGTATCGAGGGTGAAGCAGTTGCACGATGCACCGGTGGGTTGGTGTGCCATGCACAGCGTAAACAAGCAATTAAGCATTTTGCTTCACGTAAAGCGCTTGATATTGACGGGTTAGGAGACAAAATTGTTGACCAATTAGTCGATCGTGAGCTTATCAAAACGCCTGCTGATTTATTTATTTTAAAACAAGGTCACTTTGAGTCACTTGAACGAATGGGGCCAAAGTCTGCTAAAAATTTGGTGAATGCGCTGCAAGAGGCAAAGCAAACTACGTTAGCTAAATTTCTTTACTCTTTGGGTATTCGTGAAGTCGGTGAAGCAACAGCTCAAAACCTCGCTAATCACTTTTTAACCTTAGAGAAAATTACACAAGCCAGTGTTGATGCACTAACAGAAGTGAGCGATGTGGGTGAAATTGTTGCTAAGCATGTGCGCGGGTTCTTTAGTGAAGAGCACAACATGGCTGTTGTTAATGCGTTAATAGAGCAGGGAATTCATTGGCCAGCTTTAAATGCACCAAGCGCTGAGAAGCAACCTTTAGCTGGTCTGACGTATGTTTTAACAGGCACCTTAAGTGAGCTTAATCGAAACGATGCGAAAGCGCGTCTGCAAGCTCTCGGTGCAAAAGTATCGGGGAGTGTATCGGCTAAAACAAATGCCCTTATTGCAGGTGAAAAAGCAGGCTCTAAACTAACAAAAGCACAAGAGTTGGGTATTGAGGTGCTTACTGAAGCCGATTTAATTGCTTTATTAAGTGAACACAATGGATAGTTTGCAGCAAGCTGTCTCGTCAGTCGCTTTAACGATAGGTCAGTGGATTCAACCCCATTTGTATAATATTTCTTTATTGTTAGTGGTGTGTTTTATCTCATTATATGCCAACGATATTATTAAAGTGACTAAGCGCTTTGTTGCCAGACGTCACTTTATTATTCGCGTGTTATGCTTTGTTGCCGTGACAGGCTTTGGTATGGGGCTTTTGGTGGTGTTTGTGACGCCATTTTTAAGTAAGCTACTGATGTTATTAGGTATAAAGTGGTTAGGTTTAACGTTAACCGGTGCATTCTTAGTATTGGGTGTTATCGCAGATAAGAAGAATCAGCTATGATGCGTTACGGGCCAGAATATTGGGATAAACATGGCGCTTATCGAACCCCCATAGCGTTTCATTTAACCTTGTTAGTACTGCTTCGTAGTTATTTTATCTGGTTAATGGCCGCGTTAAGTCGGCGCCCTGATTTAGATATTATGTCGTTGTTTTTTAGCTCTAAATCAGAGTTTTTTATGGCGATAGGCATTGCAGCAATTGCGCTGTTACCCGCGGTTGTTTTTTGTTTTAGAAGGCCACAAGAAAACCCTGAAACCGCTAAGCGGTGGGCAACTGTGTGGCGTTTTATGCGGTGGCCTTTGATTGTGTGTGCTGTGATAGATTTAGGCTGGCTGACCTACCAAGCCGCGCACAGTTATTATCAATTCTCATTTTTTTTGGCGTGCCAAATGGTATTGGTGCTTTGGGTGCTACTTTATCTGGTAAAAAGTCGCTATTTATCCGTGTTTTTCAATGATTGGCCCGATCCAATCGTAAAAAAAGGAAACTAACCATGCTGGCTATTAATCAATTACTAGCAAAAATTTCAGCATTGATTGCAGTGGTATTGATTGCCCTGTGGTTTTTTACACCACTTTGGCACAGTGTCGCGTTTTCTTTTTTTGTTCTTTTGTGGGCTTTTATCACAGTATCAAGTCTGTACCGTGTGACACCTTTATTCGTGTCACGCAATCCAATTGAAGATTCATTAAAGCGCGATGTTAACCAGTTAGCATTGATTAGCCTTTCCGGTTTGTTTGATTTTAAACGCAAAGCGGAATTTGTATTAATAGGGCAGATTAAAAAGATAAAAATTGGCGATGGCATTATTCATGTTACCGATATCAATGAACAGACATTGACCGCAGTTTTAAGCGTTGCAGAGTCGAAAATTGACGCTTATTTACATACCTTACTGTCTGAACGAGAACGCGAAAATATAAAAATAATTAAGCAGTCTAGTACCGACTAGCCATAATACAGAATCATTTCGATGGATTTAACCAGTTGCTATCTGCGTTAAAAATTGCTCATGAACGACAGTTTCGTTGTGGGCGTTAGAGCAAGGTAGGAGCAATGGCCGATAGCAACTAAATATCATCGTTTTTGCCTTGCGACCACACGTTTTTTTTGCATCAAAATAGATCATTTAAGTAAGTAAATTGGTATAAGGTTTAATTTGCTTAACTATTTTTTAAGCAGTATTTTGAACGTGGGTTTATCAATCCTAGGAGAACACAATGTTAACTTGGCAAGATATTTTAGAGTTTGCCCACAACGGCAATCCAACACCTCCCCGTAGAGTTGAAAAAACGCCATTAGAGTGGCAGCGTGAGCTTGCGCAAGATACTTTCTATGTAACACGCCAAAAAGGCACAGAGCGTCCGCACAGCTCTGATTCATGCACACTCTTTGAGCCTGGGAAATATGCGTGTATATGTTGCGATAATTTATTGTTTGATGCCGATGAAAAGTTTGACAGTGGCACTGGTTGGCCTTCATTTACCCAACCAAGCAGTGTCGAAAGCATTGCGTACATAGCCGATACAAGTCACGGTATGCAACGTATTGAGGCTATTTGTAATGTCTGCGATGCCCATTTAGGTCATGTTTTTCCTGATGGTCCGCCGCCAAGTGGTTTGCGCTACTGCATGAATGCGGTTGCAATGAAAAAATGCGATTAGGTAAACTAATCTAAATATTGCGCAATAATAAAAATAAGGTGCTCTCGGTAAATTGGCTTACTGATAGTGTAGTCTGTCAAGATACTTGATTGTGCCTTATCATCCTTTAAAGCCGAGGCTGTTACAGCAATAATCGGGATATGTTTAAAACGATCATCACTGCGAATTAACTGGCTGGCTTCAAGCCCTCCCATTACAGGCATCTTCAAATCCATTATGATTAGGTCAGGCTGATGTTGCTCTATTTTTTTCAGTGCATCTTCACCATTAATTGCTGTATCGATAGTAAAACTCCAGCGCGATAAGAACGATTCTAAATAATCACGGTTATAGGGAATGTCGTCTACGATTAAAATGCGCGCAGGATTAAAGTGATAACTAGTGATTGCAGGGTAATTACGGTGCTCAATTTCTGTTATTGATTCAGCTAACTCGACGTTGGGAATTGAAACAATAAACTCACTGCCTTTGCCTTTTTCACTGATAACCGATAACTCGCCGCCCATCAATTTTATAAAGCGTAATGAAATAGCAAGGCCTAACCCTGTACCACCAAACTCAGAACTGCGTTGTCCTTGAACTTGTTCAAAGTCATTAAAGATTAAATCTTGTTGATCTTTTGGAATGCCTTTACCGGTATCTTTCACATGAATTTTTATATCAAGGTGGCTGTCGTCATCATGTGGTTTAAAGTCAAAGTATACGCTTACACTGCCTTGTGACGTAAACTTAATAGCATTACTTATTAAGTTGGTAAGTACTTGACGAAGCTTGTTACTGTCGAGCAATACAGGGGGAGTGAGTTCAGGGTGTGCGGTTACTTTAAAATTGAGATCTTTTTGTGCGCTGAGCTGTAAAAACATCATATTTAATTCATGGCACATGGTGGGAATCTCAACCCGCTCAATATCGAGCTGCATTTTACCTGCATCGACTTTTGATAAATCAAGAATATCGTTTAGTACGTTTAATAACGAATTGCCTGAGATGGAAATCGCTTCAAGGTAGCGGCGTTTGTTTTTGTCGGTTTCGCTGTCTTGCAATAATTGGCTGAAGCCTAACACGGCATTTAAAGGTGTTCTTAACTCGTGAGACATATTGGCTAAAAAGCGACTTTTTGCTTGGTTTGATTGTTCTGCTTGTTCTTTTGCATCCAAGTATTCTTGAGTGCGCTTAGCCACGGTTTCTTCGAGTTGGCTGTGCTGTTCATGCATGCTGTTAATTTGTTGTCTAACCGCGGCTCGCATCATTTTAAAGCCACTGGCAAGTGTGCCTATTTCATCTTGGCTTTTAATATTAATAGGGCAATTTAAATCGCCTGTGGTCACTGCATGGGAGAACTCAACAAGTTGATCAATGGGTTGCAAAATTATGCGCCTAATAATGATATAAGCAATAATGAGTGCAGTTAGCAGATAGATTGCAAATAAAGAGACGGCGTTACTGATAATAGATTTGGTTTTTTGGGATAAATCGATGTCAGAAAACGTGACAATAACGTAACCAATATTTTCACCGTAATGATTTTTTACTGGCACTGTTACAGCGTACTGGTGATCAAGCGCGATAATATTATTTTGTCTCGGATTGAGTTGCTGCAATATCGTTTGATTCTTCTCTAAGGTATCGACTTTGCTGTTATCGGGGTGAGCCGCAATAAAGTTATTTTGATCAATAAAATAAATGGTTTTGAGGTCATCAAAGGTATTATGTTTGAGAATATTTTTTAATGTTATCCCCTGAATTTTTAAGACCCAACTGCCAGCGGTGTTATCTGATGTTAATGAGTTTATTTCAGACAGCATCGGCGAAACAATCGCGTCTGCTTTTTCACTCATATTAAGCAAGGTTTGCTCTTTTAATTCCAAGACATGTATAGCCGTGCTCACGCCTAAAATTAGCGTGATAGTAAAGCCGATGATTATCAGAATTTTATGCGCAATACTGATTCTCATTGGCTGCTCTTAGTTTGTGTTTTTAAAGCGTGCATGTTTGCATTAATTTTTGCATCAGTACTTTTAATTAATTGTTTAATGTCGGCACCATAAAATATTTGGCTAAATGTTTGCGAAATAATTTCACCAATGACTGGAAATTCAACCATACCGGCTTGCAGTCGATCAGGCGTGGCATGCTCAAACACCCATAGCATTGCGCTGTTAAAGCCGGGTTTATTGACTAAAGTAAATAGCTTTTCGTGCCATACCTTTTGTCTTGGCGGCGACCCCCCGGTGCTGAGTAAAGCGGCCGTTTGCTCACTCGTTGCCCATTGAATAAATAACCAGGCTGCAATTTTTTTATTAGAGTGGCTATTAATCGCAAATGCCCATGCCCATGGTGATGTTTCTCTGGCAACAGGTCCTTTTGGAAGGGGAGCGGCTTCCCATTTATTCCAAATATCGGATTCTTCAGCCGTGTCTATTTCATTGTAAAAGTGAGACGCAAGGATTGCTGAAGCCAGTTTGCCGTGCTTAAACAATTGACGTATCTCATAAAAATGCAGTAAGCGGCTATTTTCCGGATTACCGTAACCTGTAACTAAGTTTCGATACATTTTAAGGCTTTGTGCCGTCTGTGGACTATCAAATGTTGATACACCTTGTTCATTGAGCACTTCTGCGCCATAGGCACGCATTACGGGTAACACCGTCCATGTATTAAGCCCCGCACCGGGTAGTGTGCGTGAAGCAAACGCGTGCATGCCGGCGAGTTTAGAGTCGGCATCAATCGCGCGCTGTAATTTTATTTTAGTTGCGTGTAACTGCTCGTAAGTATCTGGTACTTCAAGGTTAAAGCGCTCAAATAAATCTTTGCGATAAAAATAAATAGGGGCTGAAAAATCAAAAGGTAAAGAATAAAGTTTGTTATCTATTTTGCAAAGAGTGAGGCTTCTTTCGCTAATATCTTCAAGTTGATACCACGTTTTATCTGTTATGAGTGGGTTATCTAGATAAGGTTGTAGGGGCTCTATCCAGCCTTGATTTTGTGCTTCACCTAAAAATGTAATGCCCATAGGCAATACATCGTATAGGCCTAAACCTTCGCTTAAATCTTGATGACGACGAGAGCGCATTTGAGATTGTTCCAGCGCATGGAAACCAACAGAAATCCCGGTAAGCTGCTCAAACAGGGGGATATA
The DNA here is from genome assembly GCF_016464045.1 of Pseudoalteromonas sp. bablab_jr011. Classification (NCBI taxonomy): domain Bacteria; kingdom Pseudomonadati; phylum Pseudomonadota; class Gammaproteobacteria; order Alteromonadales; family Pseudoalteromonadaceae; genus Pseudoalteromonas; species Pseudoalteromonas sp. bablab_jr011. The sequence goes on from NZ_JACDWU010000017.1 coordinate 18,559, forward strand.
AGGTTTAAGAGCCAAAAATGCGGGCTGCTCGTCAGCCAGTATATTTATATGACTGCCTGCTTCACTTTGCCAATTTATATTAGCTTGCTGCCAATACTGCAAAGTAGCAGAAGCAATACTGACTGGACTGAAGAGTGCTATTGCAGCTAAAAGAAGCTTAATTGATTTCAAAAAAGGGCGCTCCATAATGAGAACATTTACTCAGATAGCTGAAGATTCATTTTTGCAGCTTGCGCTTTTATTTTTTCGAAGCGAGTGGCTTGCTCATCGTGTAATGTGTATTCATTAAGTAAAGCGTAGCATTTTTTTGCTAGCAATAAGTTAAATGATTGCCCTTGCGCATTAGAGTCGAATAAACATTGTAAAAGATTCAATGCAATACTGGCGTTTTTAGGCATAATTCTAAAGGCCTGTGTAAACGCTTCGAGCGCAATATTTAGCTGGCCTTTATTAAATTGCGTAACAGCATGGTTATTGAGTTCTTTCGGCCCCATTTTGATATCACGACGTTCAGTTTGCTGTTGTTGAATGTAGCGAAGAAACACAGGATCACTTACCGAAGGATGGCGCTCACAATGACTAATAATTTGATTAAAGAGTGTTTGCGCTTTGTTGTGAAAACCGAGCTCGTGGAATGCCTTTGCTTTATCAAGCGCACCATCAACAGAACGAATTTGACTGTCACTCTCATCAAGCTGCTCGATTAGGGCCTTTGCTTTTTTATGCTCGTCTTTCAAATAATGTAAACGTGCGTTGAGTACATCAATTTGGGTTTGATTGTTACTATTTGGAAACTGTTGTTTTAAATCATTTAAATATTGATTTGTTTGTCTCGCAATACGATTAACTTGGTCTGTTTGATCTGTTGTCAGAGCAAAATCGATACCTGCCCGTGCTGCATTTAAGTATATATCAGGGTGATCGTGTATGGAGTGCTTTGCATAACTGGCGATATCTTTTTGCGTTAAGTAGCTTTTCTCGTAGTCATGATTTAACAGTGATACATGGCTGAGTGTTTTTTGTCGCTCAATGTTTCTTGGTGCTATATCAACAGCTTGACTAAAAAATAGTTGAGCGTCATCAAACTTATTAAGTTTAATGTCTAAACGACCTAACAAATCAAGGGCCACAAGGCGAGTTTCACTGCGCTGTAGCATGGTTTTTAACATGCGTTGAGCAAGAATATGCTCATTATTGGCAATAAGCGCTTCTACTAACCCGACTTTAGCCCACGTAAACTTTTGTATATCGAGTACGGATTTAAAAAATGTTTTTGCATCTTCATTTCGATTTAAACGAAGTAGGGCATCACCTTTTAATCGTAATAAAATGGCACTGTAGGTATTACTTTTATTTTGTAGTAATTCATCGATTTTCTTTATTGCTTTCGAGTCATTTTCATCATCAATTAGCTGATAAACACTGTAAAGGTGGTGCTTACGTAGTAGTACTTTCTCAATACGGCTTTTTAATTCATAAATGGTAAATGGCTTTACTAAAAAATCGTCAGGCTGGAGCTCTAACACACTGTGAACTAGAGAACCGCTTGTTTCGGCTGAAATGAAAATAAACCCTGTGGAGTTTTTAATTAAGCGTTTAACTTTAAGTTCTTCGTAAAGTTGGTAGCCATCTTGGTGCTTACTTAAATTGAATGAGCAAACAATGAGATCAAATTGTTCGTCCTGACATTGTTCTTTGGCTGAAATGGCATGGTCAGCAAAGCGCAGTTGTCGAAAACCTAATCCTTCGAGGGATTGTTTCATGTAGCTTTGAGCGAGTGGTTGCTCTTCAACTATTAAAATTTTGGCTTTCGAAAAAATCTTTGCAGGCATTGGACTTGCGATCGAGTGATATTAACAGTGACTATAATAAACAGTCTAGCTGCTGACAAGGCAAATTACAGGTTTTCAGTTAATTTAAAAACCTGACTCATGCTATAGCATGACTTATGTCGTATTTTTTATTTCCTTTTTATCTCAAAGAATTAGCTTAACAATCAGCTACAAACGTGATGATATTTATATTAGTGAATATCAAAAATGGCACAACGACTAGACGTGTTTTACAGGTGGTGGGTCGTACTGGACTAGCACCATCGAGCCGAGTCTTTGTAGAGAGTAACGATGCTTTTAGAAAATTTTTAATATGGAGCATAGAAAAGAGTGTTTTATAGCTGGTGGGTCGTACTGGACTTGCACCATCGAGCCTAGTCTTTGTAGAGAGTGGCGATGCTTTTAGAAAATTTTTAATATGGAGTATGGAAAAGAGTGTTTTATAGGGGTGGGTTGTACTGAACTTGAATCATCGAGCTTAGTCTTTGTAAAGAGTGGCGATGCTTTTAGAAAGTTTAGAATATAAAGTATGGAGTATGGAGTATGGAGTATGGAGTATGGAGTATGGAGTATGGAGTATGGAGTATGGAGTATGGAAAAGAGTGTTTTATTTGTGGTGGGTTGCACTGGACTTGAACCATCGAGTCGAGTCTTTGTAAAGAGTGGCGATGCTTTTAGAAAGTTTAGAATATAAAGTATGGAGTATGGAGTATGGAGTATGGAGTATGGAGTATGGAGTATGGAGTATGGAGTATGGAGTATGGAGTATGGAGTATGGAGTATGGAAAAGAGTGTTTTATATGTGGTGGGTCGTACTGGACTTGAACCAGTGACCCTCGCCTTGTAAGGGCGATGCTCTCCCAACTGAGCTAACGACCCACATGTAATTGCCGAAAGGCTAATTTGTAAAGATTAAATGGTGGGTCGTACTGGACTTGAACCAGTGACCCTCGCCTTGTAAGGGCGATGCTCTCCCAACTGAGCTAACGACCCAAATAATCTTTTTCTTCGCGATACCATTTTTAAAATGGTGGGTCGTACTGGACTTGAACCAGTGACCCTCGCCTTGTAAGGGCGATGCTCTCCCAACTGAGCTAACGACCCGCGAAGAATAATCTAAATGAGAACACCATTAAACTTGGATTAATGGTGGGTCGTACTGGACTTGAACCAGTGACCCTCGCCTTGTAAGGGCGATGCTCTCCCAACTGAGCTAACGACCCATTTAGATTGTGTAATATGAAGTACCATTAAAAGATAATGGTGGGTCGTACTGGACTTGAACCAGTGACCCTCGCCTTGTAAGGGCGATGCTCTCCCAACTGAGCTAACGACCCATATTACATGCAATAAATTCTTAATGTTGAGTTTACACCATTTAAATGGTGGGTCGTACTGGACTTGAACCAGTGACCCTCGCCTTGTAAGGGCGATGCTCTCCCAACTGAGCTAACGACCCATTAAGAACTTTAGATATGAACACCATTTAATAATGGTGGGTCGTACTGGACTTGAACCAGTGACCCTCGCCTTGTAAGGGCGATGCTCTCCCAACTGAGCTAACGACCCATATCTAAAAAACAACTCATTGCTGCGTTGTTGTGGGGCGCTATTATAGATAGAGTTGTAAATGTGTCAACACTTGAATGAGTAAAAATGTGCTAGATGCAGCTTTTATAAACAACGACATGGCTTTTTTACATTTTTTGATGAACAATTATGCAATTCAGTGCTTTTCCTTCTATACGCAAGCTGACTTTTAGGCTGTTTGGGGTCAATTACTTTAGCGAGGATGAGCTGTGTTAGTTTTGTTTATATGTAAATGCATTTGTCGGTTGTATAAATAAGTACAACGCAGTGCTCTTTTTTAACGTTAATTAAAAGGGCGTGGGGGAGGGGAAGAATGATCAATTTAGTTATAAAATTAAGATATCGCCGTTTTCCATATAAATGTATACCTTTTAGTAAGCGAAACCTCCTTTCATTGAGGCACAATAAAATCTAAACAGCACGCTAATATGTAAAATTCAGCTATTTATTAGTGGATTGTATAAAATAGCTTCTCCTCGGGGTGTTATTTAGTCAGCTTGTTGAAATTTAAATCATTTAAATAAAGTTAGATAAAAAACTGTTGACTTTATTTGGGGGGCTGCATAGAATGCGCCCCGCACTCAGCGATACACGTCAGCATTAGTTGGTAGTGTGTATGCAAAGTCGGGGCTATAGCTCAGCTGGGAGAGCGCTTCGCTGGCAGCGAAGAGGTCTGCGGTTCGATCCCGCATAGCTCCACCAATTTTGCATAGTGTTTGTCCTAGGGTAGCAGTTTCTGCGTCCCCATCGTCTAGAGGCCTAGGACACCGCCCTTTCACGGCGGTAACAGGGGTTCGAATCCCCTTGGGGACGCCACTTATTTATGTAAGTGAGCTAATACTAAGGCGCTAAACATGTCAATCTCGAGTATTTACATGTTAATTTAGCAACCTTACTCTGATATGAGTCAAACTATCATTTAATGTCCTAGTGACACATTTTTGTGTCCCCATCGTCTAGAGGCCTAGGACACCGCCCTTTCACGGCGGTAACAGGGGTTCGAATCCCCTTGGGGACGCCACTTACTTTAACCGTGTTAAAGA
>NZ_JACDWU010000159.1:0-2064 GCF_016464045.1 Pseudoalteromonas sp. bablab_jr011
GTTAGCCTGAGCAATTAAGCAGGTTAACTCATTGATTTTAAGCAGCAAGCAAGGCTGCTAACTCGTTCGCACTATTTCATTTGTCGGCGTATCTGAATTCATCACACCAATAAATCGTAAAATACCCACCTTGCATGACTGGCAAGGCCAATGCGGTATCAGTGTTACGTTTTCTGTCTTTAGCTTCTCCACTTTACCTCTGTGTGATTCTTGTGACCTTATTAATGCTAACTTTCGCTTGCGACACGCATTAGCTAAAAAGCCATAGTGGCGAATGCGCATAAACCCTTTGGGCAATACATGTTGTAAGTAGCGCCGTAAAAATTCATCACAACTCAGAGTCATGACTTTATCGCGGTTGTTATCTGCATAATCGCGGTATTTAAAGCTCACTGTTTCTTCAGTCGCTGACACTAATCGCGATTCTGACATCACGCCTTTTCGGGTATAACGAGCAAGGTAACTAACTAGCTTTTCACTGTACGTTAAACAGGCTTTGCTATACACACACCACTTTGTTGGGGTGTTTATCTTCGCGAATGAACTATCGCATTCATTGAGTTCCGCTAGCATTTTACCCCTAAAGACTGTTGATAACGCTTTTACGGGGTATAAATAGCCTTTTTCTATTTCATGCCAGTGCGCTTTATTTAGCGCCCCTGCGGGTATCAAACAATGCAAGTGGATATGCTGACTTAAGTTCTGCCCCCACGTATGCAGTACGCTTGTCATGCCTAACTGACCATGCTTTTTCCGTTTCGCAAATTTACTTAGCGTTTGCCATGTCGCTTTAAATAAACACTGATACAACGCATTTGGGTTATAGTGAGCAATGATATTCAACTCATGAGGGAGTGTAAAAACAAGGTGGAAATACCTACATGGTAATAAATCCTCCTGCTGTTTTTGCACCCATTTAGCCGTAGCCATGCCTTGGCAACGCGGGCAATGACGGTCTCGACAGCTACATCCAATCTTTTGCGACTCCCCACAGCTATCACATTGCCATGCTTGATAACCGAGCTGACCCGTTCTGCATGATTGAAGGTGCTGACACACGCGCAGTTGTTGATAACTCACCGTATGATGTTGGCGATAACTCTCAAAGCTTGAGTTTAAAATATCAGCGAGGTGTAAGGCGTTCATTGTTTACTCCAGCTCGCAAGCAAATCAATGCCGCCATGACCTAACTCTGGTAACCAATGTAAGTAACTTTGTGTGGTTTTAATATCACTGTGGCCAAGCTGATGTTGCAGTTGATGAAGTGGCATACCTGATTCAAGTTGGTGTGTTGCATAAGCATGGCGTAAAGTATGTGGATTACAGTGCTTTAAGCCACACGCTTGTGCATGTTTTCTCAATGGCTTCCTGAAGGTTGATGCTGACATAGGTTTATCCATTAATAACCGTGAATAGAACATCCAACCTGTTGGGTGATACATTTTCCAATAACAACGTAATTGAGCCAGCACGCTATCTGATACAACCACATAGCGTGATTTATCCCCTTTACCTTGTTCAATTAAAATAGTTTTACGCTGTCCATCGATATCTTGCACTTTAATGCGTAGCAGTTCATTAATACGTAAGCCACACCCATAGCACACCATAATCAATGTTTTTAAGCGCATATCGGTGCAACTTTCTATAAGCCGTCGCATGTCATCGCGCGATAAATACGTGGGTGCGCGAAGTTTTACTTTTGGCAGTACAATATCTAAGTTAAGTGGCCGATGTAAAATATTCTTAAACAAGAACCAAATACTGTTTATCTGTATTTTTTGGCTTGCTCTAGAAAGTTTACGAATCGCAGGATCGTTAAAAAAGGCGTTAAGTTCCTCATCAGTAATCGAATCGAGCGGTTTATTAAAATAATGACTGAGTTTTAGTAAATGTTCACAGTAGCTTTTACATGTACTTTGCGAATAACCACGATAGGCTATTTCAGTTTTGACTTGTTCAATGAGTGTATTCATGACTTACCTCCAAGTTATGGGATAACCCCAAGGTAAGTGTGGCTCAAATTATAAGAATAGGATCTCCGCGTAGCGGCTTAGTTCAACA
>NZ_JACDWU010000160.1:0-226 GCF_016464045.1 Pseudoalteromonas sp. bablab_jr011
GTTAATAAAGGCTCAATCAACACACAAATGCAAACTAGTGCAGGCAAAGCCAGAAACAGAATCATTGGTACCGCATTGGTTTTGTCAGTCATGCAAGGTGGGTATTTTACGATTTATTGGTGTGATGAATTCAGATACGCCGACAAATGAAATAGTGCGAACGAGTTAGCAGCCTTGCTTGCTGCTTAAAATCAATGAGTTAACCTGCTTAATTGCTCAGGCTAAC
>NZ_JACDWU010000161.1:0-467 GCF_016464045.1 Pseudoalteromonas sp. bablab_jr011
ATAAAATGTTTTCTCCCCGGTTACGGGCTGCAAATTCCCACTGAGCCTCTGTGGGTAAATCAAAGGGGAGCTCGGTGAGTTTAGCCAGCCATAAACAGTAGTTTTTTGCGCCATACCAACTTACTCCCGCAGGGAATTCAGAGGCCCGCCAAACCTCATCTCTATCCCATTTTGTCCACATGGTTTTAGGCTGCTCATTCACCGTTGTGTATAAATCAAAGTCGGCATAATTCACTTCATACGCGCCCATTGAGTAGCTGGTTAGGGTGACTTTATGGGCGGGTTTGTTGTCAGTAAATCGTGTCCAAGGCAGTCCATCATCACCCCCACCATCTCCCATCATAAAGCTCCCGCCTTCAACAAACACCATGTGTGCTTTAGTGCGTTCAATAAGAGCATGTACTTGCTTGTCTTGCTCTCCAGTGAGCTTATCTATGTTATTTTCGATATCGCAGCCACTTAGTAAT
>NZ_JACDWU010000162.1:0-447 GCF_016464045.1 Pseudoalteromonas sp. bablab_jr011
ATTACTAAGTGGCTGCGATATCGAAAATAACATAGATAAGCTCACTGGAGAGCAAGACAAGCAAGTACATGCTCTTATTGAACGCACTAAAGCACACATGGTGTTTGTTGAAGGCGGGAGCTTTATGATGGGAGATGGTGGAGGACCAACCAACTTACCTTGGACAATAGCGACTGACAACAAACCCGCCCATAAAGTCACCCTAACCAGCTACGCAATGGGCGCGTATGAAGTGAATTATGCCGACTTTGATTTATACACAACGGTGAATGAGCAGCCTAAAACCATGTGGACAAAATGGGATAGAGATGAGGTTTGGCGGGCCCCTGAATTCCCTGCGGGAGTAAGTTGGTATGGCGCAAAAAACTACTGTTTATGGCTGGCTAAACTCACCGAGCTCCCCTTTGATTTACCCACAGAGGCTCAGTGGGAATTTGCAGCCCGTAA
>NZ_JACDWU010000163.1:0-249 GCF_016464045.1 Pseudoalteromonas sp. bablab_jr011
GTTACGTGCTCATGAACAGCAGGCAATGTTAAGAGAAGAGCAAAATATTTTAAGCTACAAAAAAGCCGCGCTATAAAATTTTATAGCGCGGCTTTTAAATGTTTAATAATACCAATCCGCAAAAATACTTAATCATTTTGAGTGATCAAACCAGTCGCTACCTGCGTTAAAAATTTCTGATTTAGAACAACTAAATAACTAAATTTTTGCCTTGTTATCAACGCGGTTTTATTGCCTCAAAATAGACCA